>JAQCHM010000228.1 GCA_027730885.1 Actinomycetota bacterium
GCCGCCCGGTGTGAAGCTGGTCAGGTTGCCGCTCTCGTCGTACTCCGCGTTGCCGACGAGGCTGCCCATTTCGATGAAGGAGTTGGGATCGGCCATCTTGGCGATCCGCTCGCGGACGGTGTAGCGACCGCCTGCGTGCTGACGAGCCACTCGCTCCTCGCCGCCCAGCTCGGCGGCGAGGCCACGGAGGTAGTGGATTTCGTCGACCGCCTCCTCCCAGGTCATTCCGGGCTTCCACGACTCGCGATTCGGATCGACGGGCATCGGCAGACAGTAACGCTCAACCCGAGCCCTCTACTAACGTGCTCACCCATGACGGAGATTCGGGCCCAGATCACGGCGAGCATCTGGCAGGTGAACACCGCGGTCGGCAACGAAGTGGCGGAGGGCGACGAGTTGATCATCCTCGAGTCGATGAAGATGGAGCTCCCGGTGTTGGCGCCGGTTGCCGGAAGGATCGTCGCGCTGCACGTGAGCGTGGAAGACAAGGTGCTCGAAGGGGATCTGTTGATCACCCTCGAGTGAGGGAGAGTGAGGGAGGAGGCGCGCCTCCGTCTACTCGGAGAACGACACCAGGATGGCGGCGTTGGCGATGATGAGGGTGTCGTCCCCTCGATCAGTCGCTACGTCGAGCCCGCCGGTGACCACCCTCACCGTGACCGTGCCGTAGGGGACTTGGGCTGCGACGCGGTCTCGGTCGATCGTCTCGGGCCGGGCCACCCCGATCACGACCTCGACGTGCATGTCGTGGGCGGTCTTCCCCGTCGGCCCGAAGAAGCTGAGGCTGCTGTGACGCAGGGCGTCGGACACTGCCCGCTCTGCCGCTTTGGTGTAGTCGCCTCCGTGGACGTCGACTCCCATGCCCATCTCGGTGACCCACCGCGCCAATGCCATGGCCTGCACGTTACCCGAGGCTTGAACGCGAGCCGGCTTCATACTCGCACCCGACTGCGCCTAACATCCGCAGGAACAACGATCGGGGGATCTCGTGCATGATCTGGTGATTCGCAATGGCAAGGTGGTCGACGGCAACGGCAACGCGCCACGAATGGCCGATGTGGCAATCGACGGCGACCGCATCACGGCGGTCGGCCACGTCGCAGACCGGGGCCGCGAGGAGATCGACGCAGCCGGCCTCTTGGTGACACCGGGCTTCGTCGACATCCACACCCACTACGACGGCCAGGTTGTCTGGGACCCCGCCATCACCCCGTCCTCCTGGCACGGCGTCACCTCCATCGTGATGGGCAATTGCGGGGTCGGTTTCGCTCCGGTTCGGCCCGACCGTCACGAGTTCCTGATCAGCGTCATGGAAGGCGTCGAGGACATTCCGGGCGCTGCGCTGGCTGAAGGCGTCGATTTCACCTGGGAGTCCTTCCCCGAGTATCTCGACGCAGTCGAAGCCATTCCTCACGCCATCGACATCGGCGCGCAGATGCCGCACTCGGCCTTGCGGGTCTACGTCATGGGCGACCGGGGCCGCGACCACGAAGAAGCCGCGACGGCCGAGGAGATCGCCGAGATGCGTCGCCTCACCGGCGAAGCGCTCGACGCCGGAGCGCTCGGCTTCACCACGTCGCGCACCATCAATCACCGCGACAAGGAAGGCAACCAGATCCCCACGCTGACCAACGCGCCGGCCGAACTCTGGGGCATCGCCCAGGCCTTGGCCGACAAAGGCTTCGGACACCTCGAGATCGTCTCGGACTTCGTCGACCTCGACAAGGAGTTCGAGATCTTCCGCGGGATGGTCGAGTCGGCCGCCGCTCCGCTGTCCATCCTGTTGGTCCAGAACGATCAGAGTCCGAATCGGTGGCGCCGAGTCCTCGACCGGATCCAGGAGGCCAGGGCCGAGGGAGTCGATCTGCGTGCCCAGGTGGCGATCCGGCCGGTCAGCCTCCTCCTCGGTCTGCAGTCGTCGATGCACCCGTTCATCACCTGTCCCACCTATCGACGTGAGCTCGCCGACCTCGACCTCGACGAGCGGGTCGCCCGCATGCGTGAGCCCGAGATGCGGGCGACGCTCATCGCCGAGCATGCCTCCCGGACCCACGGGATGTCGGGCATGGTGGCCCAGTCGTTCCACAAGATGTTCCCCCTCGGCGATCCGCCCGACTACGAGCCGGCGCCCGAGACCAGCATCCAAGGCCGGGCCGAAGCTGCCGGTGTCGCGCCGGTCGAGATGGCCTACGACCAGTTGCTCGCCCGCGATGGCCGGGAGCTGATGCTCTTCCCGCTTGCCAACTTCTCCGAGGGCAACCACGACGCCGTCCTCGAGATGAACCTGGCCGAAGGAACCGTGCCCGGTCTGTCCGATGGCGGCGCCCACTGCGGCGTGATCTGCGACGCCAGCTTCCCTACCTACATGCTCACCCATTGGGTCCGTGACCGCGAGCGAGGCGAGCGCCTACCGCTCGAGTACGTCGTCCAACGCCAGAGCCGGGACACCGCACGGCAGGTTGGGCTCAACGATCGCGGGACGATCGAGGAGGGCATGCTGGCCGATGTCAACGTGATCGACTTCGACAACCTGACTCTGCGTGCGCCCGAGATGGCCTACGACCTGCCGGCCGGCGGTCGTCGCCTCATCCAGCGGGCCGAGGGTTACCGGGCCACCATCAAGCGAGGCCAGGTCATCTACCGCGATGGTCAGGCCACCGGCCTCATGCCCGGTCAACTCATCCGCGGTCCGCAGGGATAGAGCGACTGTACCGATCTGAGTGGCTCAGCTCGACCGAACCTCGAGGCCGACAAAGGGCGAGGTGGCCGACCGCAGCAGCGCGCTGTAGTTGGGCTGGAAGCTCATCTCGGCTCCAGGCGGCATGCGTCGCTCGGTTGCGAGGACGAGATGGTCACTGCTGGCGCCAATGATTTGGTGCCCCTCGGCGGGACAGAGGCCGGCGGGGTCGGTGTCCTGGTGGCCGATGGCCACGATCGTCTGCCATCCCGAGTTGCACGCCGCCGGGCGCCGGGTCCGTTCGTCGCTGGTGGGGTCATCGCCGGTCGGTTCACCGAAGGCGCTCTGTGCTCGATTGCCCCACGGCCGTAGCGGCTTGCGGATCGACTCGATCACCTCACCCACGAGGGTCACGGTGTCGGTGAACAGGCCGTCGATGGGGGTTCGACCAAGGGGCTCTCGTCCGAGAAGGATGGACTCGCCCAGCCGGAGGTTGTTGATCCTGCTGCGTTCTCGTGAACGGCTGCCGAGCGCCCAGGCGAGGTTGGCCGAGTTGCCACCCGAGATCATCGCCACCTCCACACCGAATCGAGCCTCGATTGCGTCGGCATGGTCGGAAAGGTGGCCCATGTTGAGCGCGTCGGGCACCACCCCGCTGCGACACGCCAGGTTCGCGCCGATGCCGCGCAACTCGAGGCAGGGAAGGGCGAGGACCCGGGCGACGACGCCCAGCAGGCGGTCACCCATGACTCCCTCTCGTAGGTCGCCCAGTTCGACCATCAGCAGCACACCGTGATCGATGCCTCGACGAACCGCCTGGGCCGAGAGCAACCCGAGAACCTCGAGCTCGGAGTTGGCGCTCACCACGCCGCTGTCCACGACCCGCGGGATCTGACTGGGCATGGGGGAACGGATGAGGACCATCGGTGCTTCGATCCCTGCGGCTCGCATGGTCTCGATGTTCTCGATCCGCGAGTCTCCGAGGGCGACGACGCCCGCCTCCAGCATCACGACGGCGAGCGCCGGTAGTCCTAAAAGCGCTTTGGTCACCGCTGTGATCGAGATGCCGACCGCGGCGCTGTCGGCGACCAACGTCCGTGCGTTGTGGCCGATCTTGTCGAGGTCGATCTCGAGGCGCGGCCCGGTCAACGGGCGGTTGCGGTGGGCGCCTTGTCCAGTTCCGGGAACGCGGCGAAGACCATCTCCAACAGCCGCTGGGTCGGCCGGGTGAGCGCATCGGTCACCGGCACACCCAGCTCGATCTCGTACAGGGCGATGGCGGCGGACACCTCGGCGTCGGACATGTTCTCGTGGTTGATGGTCAACCCGATGACCTTGGTCGCGGCAAAGGTCTCGATCAGGTTGACCTCGCTCCGAGCGGTGGGCATGGGGAACGAGGGGAAGTCGCTGAGGTGGGCGCGGGCCGGAGCGTGTTGCAGGATGACGCCGGCGGGGAGGCTGCCCCGCAGGATTGCGGTGGAGCTGAGGTAGGTGGGGTGGCTGAGCGCCCCTTGCCCTTCGACGATGATGATGTCGGGGTCTTCGGTGTCGTAGGCGTCGAGAACGGACGCCTCGAGTTCGCCGGTCACGAACTGGGCGGGGACGGCGTCGAGCGCGACGCCGAAGCGGGCACCCTGGATGAGTCCCGTCTGGCCGGTGCTGACCAACACCGCCCGCACGCCGTGATCGTTCAGTGCCTTGGTGAGGATGGTGGCCGTGGTCCGCTTCCCGATTGCGCCATCGGTGCCCAACACGGCGATCCGGGGGCAGGTCACCTCGGCGATACGCCCGGTGAACATCCGCAGGTCCTTCTTGTCCCGCGGGCGACGAACGTCGCGGATGCGCACACCGTAAATGGCGCACGCCGCGGCGAACTCGGTGTCGTCGTTGAGGAACTCGTGCAGGCCGTTGACGATGTTCATGCCTCGGCTCACGGCGTCGAGAATCACGGTGCGGTCGATCGGGGAGAGCAGACCGCTGGTCGGGGCGACGCCCACGATGAAGTGGTCCGGGACGTGGCCCGCATGGGCCACGGCGGCAGCGAGGTCCGACACGACGGGGATGCCGGTGGGTGAACCGTCGAGCGCGACGCCGGCATCGCGGCCGGCCTCGGCGCTGTCGATCACCGACAGAATGCGATAGGTCTCGCTCTGGCGGACCAGCCCGTTGGCCGTCTTGCCGTCGATCTTGCCGAAGTTCCCTTCGCAGAAGACGACGGCGGACGGTCTACTCGAAGGATGGCTCTGCGGGGTGATGGCGGACATGTTGCTCCTCGTGATGAGCCCAGAGGAGGCGACAGATTGGCGAGGTCCCCACTAAGGGTGGAAGGGCTACCCTACTCCAGGAACTGGGCCCGGTGCCGCGAAGGTGGGCCCGGTCGCCCGGGTTGTAGAGGGCGCAGGCCCGAAACGACAGGCAACCACAGCCAATACAGTCCGTCAGCTCGTCACGAAGTTTTCTCAGATACTCGATCTCGGCATCCAGTCTCGGCCTCCATTCGCGAGACAGCCGGGCCCAGTCGGCCTTGGTCGGTGTCCGACCCTCGGGCAGGCGGTCCAGGGCAGAGCGCACCTCATCCAGGCTGAGCCCGACCCGTTGCGCGGCAACGATGAACGCCAGTCGCCGTAGGACCTCCCGTCGATACTGGCGCTGCCCGCCGGGCGAACGAGTCGAGATGATCAGACCCTCGCGTTCGTAGTAGCGCAGGGTCGACGCCGCCAAACCTGCTCGCTCTGCCGCTTCGCCGATCGAGATGATCTCGTGCATTGCCAATGATTCCTTGACTTGAAGTGAACTTCAACTCTTAACCTCTTGCCCATGTCCGATCTTCTAGCGCTGTCCGACGCTCAACTCGTTGCCGCCTGCGCGGCGGTCGTGTCGATCCCTCGCTCCGATCCGGGGGACTCCTTCACCCTGCACGCCCCACTCGAGCTGATCGCTCGTTCGGCGTTGTTGCCCCAGGTGGCCGAAGCAGCCCGGCCACGAGCGCGCCGGCTCATCGCCGGCATCGCC
>JAQCHM010000229.1 GCA_027730885.1 Actinomycetota bacterium
AGGGTGGGGGAAGCAAGGATACCTGGGTCGTCGACACGACCGCCGACACTTGGCCCCGGCACCAGGGTTGGTCCAACTGATGGCCCTGCTCTCCCGAGTCGCAGGACGCCTCTACTGGGGCGCTCGTTACATCGAACGGGCCGAGGACACCGCCCGCATCATTCGCGCATTCCACGAGTTGGCGATCGATCAGCCGGGGCCGGCAAGGGTCCGATGGGAGCCACTCGCGACGGTGGCCGGCACATCGGTCGATCTCACCAGCACCGAGCCAGCGGATCGAGACGGCGGCGAGGAGGCCGTGCTGCACCACCTGATCGCGGACCGATCGCACCCGAGCAGCATCTCGTCGTGTGTCGCCGCGGCCCGCGAGAACCTGCGGACGACCCGCGAGGTCATGCCCCGAGAAGCCTGGCTGGTCCTCAACGGGCTGTCACAGCAGGTCGACGACGGGGCGGCCACGGCGGTCAGCCGACAGTTCCGTGATCGCTTCCTCGGCCAGGTCATCGGCGACAGCCGACAGCTCGATGGGGTCATCGAATCGACGATGACCCGGGCCCACCCGTATCGAATGTGGCGCCTTGGTCGGCTCATCGAACGGGCCGACATGACGACTCGTGTACTGGGCGTCCGAGCCGCTTCGCTGCTGGTCGTCGACGCGGGGGTGGACTCGGAATCCGGCCTCGAAACCCACCTGCACGAGGAGGTCCAGTGGATGGGCGTCCTGCGCTCGGTGTCGGCCCTGCAGATGTACCAGCGCGCCACCCACGCGGCCATCGACGGAGCGGCCGTCGTGCGGTTTCTGCTGTTCTACTCTCCGTTCCCCCGGTCGGTGCAGGGTTGTATCGACGAGCTGCGGACTGTTGTCATGGCGTTGCCGTCGCCCCAGGCCGTCATCGCTGCGTTGGATCACAGTCAGACCGTGCTGGATCATTGTGACCCCATCGTGTCCGACGGCGGAGCTCTCGATGACGCGATGGAGGACTGTCAGCGGTCGATCGCGGCCATCAACCAGGCCATTCTCGAACGCTTCGTCGAGTGGTGACGGGTCCCTCCACAAGTTGCCGCTCGCCGATGTCTACTCTGCTGGTGTGACTGTCCTTTTCGCCCCCGGGAGCACTGCCGCGTTGCAGGCCGATCCGGCGGGGGCGGCTCGGCTCCAGGACCGCACCGACCGCATCCTGGCGTCCGAAGGGGCGGGACACCTGGTTCACGACCTCCCGGTCCGGGCCGATGGCCGCATGGCCACCATCGAGAGCCGGCCGTGGAGGCTCGATGCCGCCCCGGTCGCCATCGAACCGGCGGTGTTCGCCTGGCTTCGCGATGCGATGGCCGAGCGGATGCGCCTTCTGGAGAAGGTCGTCGCCGACCTTTATGGTGAACGCCGTCTGATCGGCGAACGAGTGGTTCCTGCCGAGGTACTGGCGGCATCTGGGCGTTACCGCTTGTCGGCGGTCGGATCGGCACCGAAACGTTGGCTCTCGATGTATGCCGTTGATCTGTCACTGTCGGCCGACGGACATTGGTCGGTCACACAAGATCTCACCGACGCTCCTTCCGGCCTTGGCTACGCGTTGCTCAACCGTTCGGTGCTGTCACGGGTGATCCCCGAGGTCGTCGCCGCCCACGGCACCACCCCGTTGGCTCCCACCTCGGGAGCATTGCGCAGCGCGCTCGCCGCCGTCAGTGATGCTCCGAGCCCGCGCATCGTGTTGTTCTCCGGGGGCCTCGATCACCCTTCCTACGTCGACCATTCATACCTGGCGGTGCATCTCGGCCTGAATCTGGTCGAGGGTGCCGACCTCGTTGTCCGTCAGCGACGCCTCTGGTTGCGTTCGCTCGACGGCCTGGAACCGGTCGACGTGCTGTATCGCCGGGTCGAGGATCCTGGCATCGACCCGCTGGGTGTAGCCGCGTCAGGAGCCGTCGGCGTGCCCGGCCTCCTCCAGGCGCTTCGAGCAGGGGGCGCGACCGCGGCAAACGCCCACGGTTCGGGTGTGCTCGAGGAACCGGCGTTGCGCCCGTACTTGGAGGACGCGTTGGATCGTATGGCCGGCGGTGGCTCGGCCTCCGCCGGTCGCGCGACGCTGAGCCTCTCGGTCCGAGGCGCTACGCACCCGGCAAGGTGTGTCGTTTCGCCCGGTCTCCTCGGTCCCGACCGCACCGAGGCCGCGTTCGTCGTTCGGTTGTTCGCCGTCAACGACGGCCAACAGATCACGGTGCTCCCCGGAGGCACGGTGCGAGTGTTGTCCGAGGGCGATGACCCGGCGTTCCCGACGGCGTGCGTCGCCAAGGATCTGTGGGTCAGCGGACCAGCACTCGCACCGCGGGTCGTGCCGCACCTTCCGCAAGTCGATCTGGGTCGGTCGGCACCGACTCGCGCCGCCGACGCGCTGCACTGGATGAACCGATCAGCCGAGCGGGCCGAGGCGATGATCCGCGTTGCCAGGGTCATCGGCGCCCGCGTGGACCTCGATCCCGGTCTGGTGGAATTGGATGACGGCGCGTGGGTTCGAGCGATGGGAGCCGTCAGTGGCGCGGTCGGGTGGCCCCGAATGCCAGAGTTGTCGGTGACCGACGGGTCACTCGAAGGACGGGCGTACCTCGACGCGAGCCGGAACGCGTTGACGGAAGCCGCCGCGATCGAGATCGGCGCGATGTCGACCGAGGCGACCACCGTTCGGGAGTTCCTCTCGACCACCACCGGGCGGGTGCTGGCCCACCTGGCCGATCTCCGGCCCTCGCTCCTGGCCCACCGGGCGTCGGTCGACGACTTCGATGCCATCCTCGCCGACTTCGCGGCACTGGCCGGGCTTTGGAACGAGAGCACGGTCGGGGGACCGGCGTGGGTTCTCGGCGACATCGGTCGGCGGATTGAGAGGGCGCAGGTGGTGGTCGATCTCGTCGAGGCCGTTTTCCTCGCGAGCTCGTCGGTGCCATCCCACGAATCGGCCTCGGGTCGAGCCGCCATCGAGGTTCTCCTCGCCGCGAACGAGAGTCTCGTGGCCTATCGCCGCCGCCATCGCAGTGATGTCGAGGCCGAGGCTGCGCTCGCGCTGCTCCTGGCCGATGCATCCAACCCGCGCTCGCTCGCGGGGTGTCTCAGCCGGCTGGTCGCCCACGCATCGCAGGTCAACTGGCCCGAAGGTCAGGCGCTGTTCGGCGAAGCTCAGGTCGCCCTCGGACTGCCGTTACCGGAGATGATTCCCACGGTTCGTGATCTCGTCCGATCTGCTGGTCTTCGACTGGTCGAACGCTGGTTCTCGGCCCCGGTCAATCCCATCGTGATGGGCCGTTCGGCATGAGTCCGGGACCCCGTCGTCATGGGTGACCCGAGCGTGCAGAAGATCGACCAACCGGCCGTCCAGCGGACATACCGGATCCGCCACTCGACGGTGTATTCGTACTCGGCGACCATGACCGACGGGTACACCGTTGCAGCGCTCACACCGCGCCCTACTCCCTGGCAGGACGTGCTCGCTACGCAGATCGTCCTCGACCCCGAGGCAAACGAGGCCGACCAGTACCAGGACGTCTTCGGCAACCGCATCAGCCAGTTCGGGCTGCACGAGCCGCACACCCGGATGAGCATCGAGGCCGACAGTACCGTGGTCGTGACCGAGCGAACCAACCCCCGCGATCCCACCCCTTGGGAGGCCGTCGTCGACGTGCTCGACGGATTGTCCGACGCGTTGGCCACCGATGTGTGTTTCTTCCGCGGGGCTTCGACCTCGATCGACCTCGAGCGTTGGGCGGCGCCGCTCCGCGCGTTGGCTGATGCCGCGTTCCCGCCCGGTACCGGCATCATCGACGGCGCTCGGTCGTTGTGCGACGCCATCCATCGGGAGTTCGTCTTCGATCCGGCCTCCACCGACATTTCGACGCCTCTCGGTCAGGTCCTCGACCAACGCCGTGGCGTGTGCCAGGACTTCGCCCACGTAGCGACTGCGGTGCTCCGATCGTTGGGCCTGGCCGCGCGGTACGTCAGCGGGTACGTCGAGACCGAGCCACCGCCCGGGCACCCCCGGCTGGTCGGCGCCGATGCCTCACATGCCTGGTGCTCGATCTGGACGCCCGACCAGAGCTGGGTCGACTTCGATCCAACCAACGGGCACCTCCCGGTGAACCACCACGTGACCGTCGCCTGGGGTCGTGATTACGCCGACGTCACACCGGTCCGCGGCGTCATGATCGGGCCGTCGGCGGGGCAGAGCCTCCAGGTCTCGGTCGACGTCGCCCCCGTCTGAGCCCTCAGCCGAAGGCCCGACCCACAGCGATCGGCAGTTCCTCGGCCCATTGGATGAGATCGTGCCCACAAACCCGTTCGGTCAGGTGGTGGCGGGCACCGAGACGTTCGAGGAAGAAGGCCCACATGACGGTCGCCTGGTGGAACGGACCTTCCAGCGTCCCGGCGCAGAGGTGGACGATGGGAGCGTCTGCACCCCAGCGTGTCCGGCCGTCCGGAGGCATCCCCGTGCTGAACGCAAAGACGTGTCCGTACCGATCGGGGTGGAGCATGCCGGTGGCAAGTGCGTGCCCACCGCCATCGGAACACCCGAACACTGCGCGCCGATCACGGTCGGTCGAGATCGGTAGTTCGGAGTCGGCCCAGGACGCCAACTCGCTGACGAAGAAGCGCTGGTGAGCGTCGAAGCGTCGGTCGTCGAATCCAGGAAGATATTCCAGTGCGCGAACGTTCTGCTGCGCGTTCACTCGACTCATGGCGTTGGCCGAGTGGGCCGCGACGACGACCACAGGAGGGCACGACCCGGCCTCGATGGCCGCGTCGAGGCGGCGGGCATAGGCGGACACCATGTCGCCGTCAGTCGAGAACATCACCGGGAGATCGTTGCCGTGTCGAGCCGCCGGCTTGTAGACGGTGACCCTCCGAGGCTCGCCGAGGGCTGCGGACTCGATGGCGTGGTCGAACAGTGAACCGAGGACCGGGTCGTTCGACGGAGCTTCGGGCGGTGCCATCGGTCCGCGGAAGCGGCCGTCGTGCGAGCCCCGTCCCGTGCCCATCGCCGGCGCTTGTCCGAGCGGGGTCCTGGTGTAGGTGATGACAGCCTCGGCGAGACGGTCGATTCGTACCGTCACCACCTGCAGTCCGTCGCCGGCGTCCCAACTAGGCATGGGGAGCACCGGCGTCGCCATGAACGGGTGGTCCATCTCGGCGATGATGGTGAGTTCATCGCCGTCGGCCCAACACGAGGCGCCCTCGCCGACCCGGCGGGCGCGTAACTCGACCGGATCGGGGTCTCGCCAGACCCGCATGAATGGGGTGTTCGGCTCGAGCCCACCCTGCTCAGCCCTGATCCGGGCGAGGCGCCGGCTCTCTTCCTCGAGTCGGTGACGCAGTTCGGCCAGTGGCGGGATTCCGAACTCGGCTCGCTGTTCGTCGGTCACGCCGTAGTCGACCGGAGCGAGGGAGACGTCGCCGTAGTTCTGCATGGCAATGCTGCCGAACGGTTGCGGCCGACCGCTCATGACCGCCAGCCGATCGGCGCACTCGGCGAAGACGGGCCCCGCATCCGTCTCACCGGCGAGGTGCGCCTGCATGGCCAGTTCGGCCGCGGCCATGAGGTCTTCCGGCGCTCCGGTCTGACTGAGCTCGCGGGCCGAAGCGAGCGCGGCTGTCGGATCCGGGGGGGCCGGGTTCGAGGCGGCTGCGTCGGAGGGG
>JAQCHM010000230.1 GCA_027730885.1 Actinomycetota bacterium
CGGCAGGTCCGGCAGAACGGGGTTGGGGGTGCGAGCAGAGCGGGTGCGTGCTCGGTCAGGGTGGGGCGGATAGCCTCGGCGACCATGAGCGACTCCGCCAAGATCATCTACACCCTGACCGACGAGGCCCCGGCTCTCGCCACGTACTCGTTCCTCCCGATCATCGCCACCTTCGCCAGCGCGTGCGGCGTGACGGTCGAGACGCGCGACATCTCGCTCGCCGGTCGGGTGATCGCCAACTTCGGCGACAAGCTCACTCCCGAGCAACGAACCGGCGACGCGCTCAGCGAGCTCGGTGCGTTGACCCTCGAGCCCGACGCCAACATCATCAAGCTGCCGAACATCTCTGCCTCGGTCCCCCAGCTCAAGGCAACCATCGCCGAGCTACAGGCCAAGGGTTACGCCGTTCCCGATTACCCCGACGACCCCGAGACCCCCGAGGAGGTCGAAACCAAGGCCCGCTACGGCAAGGTGCTCGGGAGCGCGGTAAACCCGGTGCTTCGCGAGGGTAATTCCGATCGCCGCGCCCCCCGTGCGGTGAAAGAGTACGCGAAGAACAACCCGCATTCGATGGGAGCCTGGTCCAAGGACTCCAAGACCCACGTCACCTCGATGGGCTCGGGCGACTTCCGCAGCAACGAGCGGTCCACCACGATGACCGAAGCCGGTCAGCTCTCGATCGAACTCGTCAGCGCCGACGGGTCGGTCACCGCGCTGCGCAGCCCGGTCGCCGTACAGGCCGGCGAGGTGGTCGACGCCACCTTCATGAGCCGCAAGGCATTGCAGGCTTTCCTGGCCGAGCAGGTCGCCGATGCCAAGGCCAAGGGCGTCCTGTTCTCGGTTCACCTCAAGGCCACGATGATGAAGGTCTCCGACCCCATCATCTTCGGCCATGCGGTCCGGGCGTTCTTCGCCGCCGTGTTCGCCGAGTACGGCGAGGCCCTCGAGCGCGTGAATGCCAACCCCAACAACGGCCTGGGGGGCATCCTGTCGGCCATCGAAAAGCTCGACGCCCCGACGCGCCAGGCCATCGAAGCCTCTATCAACGCCGCCTACGAGACCGGCCCGGCCATCGCCATGGTCGACTCCGACAGGGGCATCACCAACCTGCATGTGCCGAGCGACGTCATCGTCGACGCATCCATGCCCGCGATGATCCGCACCTCGGGCCAGATGTGGAACGCCGAGGGCAACGAGCAGGATGCCAAGGCCATTCTCCCCGACTCGAGCTACGCCGGTATCTACCAGGTCGTCATCGATCACTGCCGGGAACACGGCGCCCTCGATCCCTCGACCATGGGAACCGTCCCGAACGTCGGCCTCATGGCCCAGGCGGCCGAGGAATACGGTTCGCACGACAAGACCTTCGAGATTCCTACCGCCGGCACGGTGCGCGTCACCGACGCCAATGGCAACGTCGTGTTCGAGCACGAGGTCGAGCAGGGCGACATCTGGCGCATGTGCCAGGTCAAGGACGCCCCGATCCAGGGCTGGATCAAGCTGGCGGTCACTCGGGCGCGGGCAAGTGCCACCCCCGTCGTGTTCTGGCTCGACCAGGCCCGCGCCCACGACGCCCAGATCATCGACAAGATTCACAAGTATCTGCCCGACCACGACACCGACGGTCTGCAGATCGAGATCATGTCGCCGGTGAAGGCCACGGACTTCAGCCTGCAACGCATCGTGAAGGGCCTGGACACCATCTCGGCCACGGGCAACGTCCTGCGCGACTACCTCACCGACCTGTTCCCGATTCTCGAACTCGGCACCAGCGCGAAGATGCTGTCCATCGTGCCCCTCATGGCCGGCGGCGGCCTGTTCGAGACCGGCGCCGGGGGGTCGGCCCCCAAGCACGTCCAGCAGTTCGACCGGGAGAATCACCTGCGTTGGGACAGCCTGGGCGAGTTCCTGGCCCTCGCGGTTTCCTTCGAGCACCTTGCCAATGTCACCGGCAACAAGGGCGCCCAGATCCTGGCCGACACCCTCGACGCAGCCACCGGCCGCCTGCTCGTCGAGGACAAGTCGCCGTCACGCAAGGTGAAAGAACTCGACAATCGCGGGAGCCACTTCTACCTCGCCCTCTACTGGGCCCAGGAACTGGCCAAGCAGACCGCCGATCCAGAGTTCGCGGCCCGCTTCGCTCCGTTGGCGCAGACGCTGTCCGACAACGAGGCCATGATCGTCGACGAACTCAACGCCGTCCAGGGTCAGCCAGTGAACATTGGCGGCTACTACTTCCCCGACCACGACAAGGCATCGGCCGCAATGCGGCCCAGTGAGACGCTCAACGACGCGTTGGCCTCGTTCGCTTGACCGCGATTCGCTCGACGATGGACTCCATGGGCGGTGCCGACCTCGATCATCCGACCGATTTCGGCACCCTCATGACCTTGGAACAGCACGGGCCCGACACATGGGTCGGGCTTTCGGCCAAGTACCAGTGGGGTCGCATCTACGGAGGCCAGGTCGTCGCGCAGGCCCCCACGCGGCCCTGAAGACGGTCAAGCTCGATTACCTCCCGCACTCCCTTCACGCCTATTTCATTCGTGGCGGCGACCTCAACGAGCCGGTCCGGTACGAGGTCGAACGACTTCGTACCGGGCGTACGTTCTGCACCCGGGCCGTTGTCGCACGCCAGTCGGGTGGCGCGATCCTGAACCTGTCGTGCTCGTTCCAGCGGGCCGAGGAGGCGGCCGAGATCCAGACCGCCAAGATGCCGTTGGCCCCGGTGCCCGACGACGTGCAGCTCCAGGCCGAGGACTGGCCGTGGATCATGGAGAAGCGCCCGCTCGTCAGCTACCCCGGCGCCGGACAGTCCACGGGCTGGGTCCGTATCAAGGACGACCTCCCTGCCGACGACGCCCGCCTCCACGTGTGCGGTCTGGCCTTCACCTCCGACACGGTGCAGTTCAACGCTGCTCGCAGCATCCACCCGATCCAGGTGCCACAGGAGAAGTACCACGAGACGTTTATGGGCGCCTCCCTCGACCACGCCATGTGGTTCCATCGGCCGATGCGGGCCGATCAGTGGCATCTGTACCAATGGGACTGTCACGGCCTGACCGGCGCGAGGGGCATGACGGTCGGCAACCTGTTCGCCTCCGACGGCACCCACGTCGCTTCCATCGCCCAGGAGGTTCTACTCCGCGAGGGAACGGCCGGGTCCGGCGCGGCCGGCTGAGCGTCGTCCAGCCGAACTGCCTCGTCGTCGCCGGCCGTCCGCTACGGTGCCGACATGCGTAATCTGCTGCTCACGCTCCACCTCATCGGAGCCGCCGCCTGGCTCGGCGGCAACCTGACGCAGATGATGATGCTCCCCATCTTCGACCGCGCGGGCCATGCGGCGGCCCGTGTCTGGCACGACGCCTCGGGTCAAATGGCGAAGATCTACTACAGCGTGGCGGGGGCCCTGATCACCGTCAGCGGTGTCGCTCTCCTGTTGTTGAGTGACTCACCGTGGAGCTTCTCGGATCCTTTCGTCAGCATCGGCTTCGCCGTCGTCCTCATCGGCGGCCTGATGGGAATCTTGCATCGAGGGCGGCGATGACCGCCCACGACGAACATGATCCAGGCGCTGTGGCCGAGGTCCGGCGGCGTTTCACCATCGGCGCCCTGATCGACACCGCCCTCGGCATCTTCACCGTCTACGCCATGGTCGCCAAGCTCGGCGCCTGACCGGAAACGACCGATACTCTCAACGATTGGACAACTCATGGAACTACGCGACGCCATCACCACCGCGGTGACCACCCGTTATTTCACCACCGAATCGGTGAGCGACGATGAACTTCGCACCGCGTTCGACTACGCCCGGTTCGCTCCATAGGGCGGGAACCGCCAACCGGTCCGATGGATCGTCGTGCGTGACGCCAACAAGAAGCGGCAGCTCGCCGATTGGTATCTCGGACCGTGGAAGGCCTACCTGGCCGGAGCCGAGGCGGGCGAGGTCGGCGTCGGAGCGACCAAGGCGGACAGGGCGCTGAGGAACGCCGATCACATGGCCGAACACCTGCACGAAGCGCCGGCAATCGTCGTGGCCTGCGCCGAACTGTCAGGCCTCCACCCGACCGACACCGAGCTCGATCGCCTCAGCATCGTGGGCGGCGGATCGGTGTATCCAGCGGTACAGAACTTCCTGCTGGGCTGCCGGGAGGCGAGGCTCGGAGCAGCGCTCACCACCCTCCTGGTCATGTTCGAACCCCAGGTCAAAGAACTTCTCGGTATCCCCGACGGTGTCGCCACGGCGGCCCACATCGCGGTCGGCCGACGGCCGAAGCCCTTCCCGTCGGCACTCGATCGGATGCCGCTCGGCGACACCGTATTCGGCGAGACATGGGGTCATCAGGTATACAGCTGACCGACCACCGACTGCAGCAAAGACCAAGGGGAACAGCATGGGACTGCTCGAGAACAAGATTGCCATCGTCACCGGTGCCGCCTCCGGGCTGGGCGCGGCCTCAGCCCTGCGGTTCGCTGCCGAAGGCGCCGCCGTCCTCGCGGTTGATGTTCGCGGGGCCAAGGCGGCCGAGACCGCCGCTGCCATCAACGAAGCGGGCGGTCATGGCCTCTCCTTCGAGGCTGACGTTTCGAAGGCCGACGACGTCGAGGCGATGGTGGCCGAAGCCGTCAGCCAGTTCGGCGGGCTCGATGTCCTCTTCAGCAATGCCGGGACCCTTCGGCCGGGAACCGCGGTCGAGCTGAGCGTGGAGGACTGGGACTTCGTGATGGCCGTCAACGTCCGGTCCGTGTTCCTCGGGGCCAAGTTCGCCGTACCCGCGATGGAAGCCCGCGGTGGCGGGTCGATCATCAACACCGCTTCCATCTCCGGACTTCACGGCGACGGCGGTGCCGTGGTGTACGCGGCATCCAAGGCGGCCGTCATCAACCTCACACGAGCGCTCGCCACCGATCATGCCGCGGCCGGCATTCGAGTCAACGCCATCTGTCCCGGAACGATCGCCACTCCCCCGGTCCTGCGCATGATGGCCGATCCCGAGGTGCTGGCGGTGAACGTGAACGCCCACAGCCTCGGTCGCTTGGGCCAGCCGGAGGAGATTGCCGCGGCCGCCCTGTGGCTCGCTTCTGACGAATCATCGTTCGTCACCGGCGAGCACCTCGTGGTCGACGGCGGTCTCCGCTCGAAGTCGCCACTCGGCAGGTTGGCAGACCCCCGCCCCGTCCACAAGCGATGACTTCGGAGGTCCCCACCGGCTTGGGGCCGCTGGCCGGGCTGCGTGTCATCGACCTGACGGACGATCTCGGTCGGTTCGGCACCAAGCTCCTCGCCGAGGCCGGCGCCCACGTCGTCCGCGCTGCGGGGCGCGGCGAGCGCGGGGTGGCCATGGCCGATCCTGATGCCAACGAGCGCGGCGGGGTGCTGCAGTGGTGGTACGACGCGGGCAAGACCCTGGTTCCCCTCGACCTCGACACCGAGGAGGGCCGCGGCGCCTATCGAGCACTGGCGCAACGGGCGGACTTGATCGTCGAAGCCGAGCGACCCGGTCGCCTCGCCGCAATCGGGCTCGATCACGCCGATCTGGTCGACTCCAACCCGAGGCTCACTCAGGTGTCGATCACGCCCTACGGGCGTACCGGACCGTGGTCCCAACTCGAGAGTTCCGATCTCGTCGCCGGCGCCCTCGGTGGTGTCTTGTCCATCACCGGG
>JAQCHM010000231.1 GCA_027730885.1 Actinomycetota bacterium
CGTCCTTGCCGGCCTTCCCCATCTCCCGCCAGTAGGCGGCCGCGTGACGCATCATCAACCAGGTCCCCTTCTGGTGGACGTTGATCACCGCGTCGAACTCGGCCTCGGTCATGTTGACCAACATGCGGTCCCGCAGGATGCCCGCGTTGTTGACCACAGCATGAAGATCACCGAAGGCCTCGATGGCCTGGTTGATCATGCGCTGCGACCCCTCCCAGTCGGCGACCGAGTCGCCGTTCGCCACCGCCTCGCCGCCGAACGATTCGATCTCGGCCACCGTCTCGGCCGCCGGGCCGATATCGGAGCCCGTGCCGTCCTGGGCCCCGCCGAGATCGTTGACGACGACCTTGGCTCCCTCACGGGCGAACAACAGCGCATGTTCACGACCGACCCCGCGTCCCCCGCCGGTGACGATGACGACTCGCCCGTTCAACGAATGACCTGATGCCGACGGATCCTGGACCGAGTTCATGTGTTCGGTCTAGCGCGTTGGAGTCGCCGGGTCGATCCGTGAGACGATTTCCCATGGCCATCGGACTCACACCCAGCCAACTCGCCGACTATCAGCGTGACGGCTTCGTCGTTCTGCGCAACGTCTTCTCCGACGACGAGATCTCTCGCCTCGAGACGGGCTTCGCCCGCAACCCGCCCCTCGACGGCACGCTCTACGACGTCAAGACGCTCAACTACCCGGAACCTGGTCGCTACACCCTTGCCAACAACTGTCTCAAGGACCCCGACTTGGCCTTCCTGGCTGAGCATCCCACGGTCACCTCCGCCGTCGGCGATGCACTGGGAGGACAGCCCAAGCTCACGACCTACGTCATCTACGAGCGCACACCGGGAGGTGCGGGTATTCCGTCGCACAACGACTACAAACGCTGGCGACCTGTCGGTTCGTCCATGAACTGGGCGTTCACCATCGTCCCGTTCTGCGACTTCGACGCCGAAGCTGGTCAGTTGTTCGTGGCGCCCGGTTCGCACCGGCTCGACCGCATCTCCACCGGGCCCGAGCGGCCGCTGACGGTCAGCCCGGCCATCAAGCCTTCCGAGGACGACTTCGTTGACCCCGCCCTCTGCCGTCGCGACTTGCTCATCATGAACATGCACACCTGGCACCGCGCCTCGGGCAACCGGTCCGATCACTCCCGGTCGGGCGCCTTCAACAAGTACGCCGCAGCCGATGCTCCTCCGGCGACGGGGTACTACGTCTATGACTCCGAGGTGCATCAGGCCCTCAGCCCTGAAGGCCGTTCGGTCATCGCGGTGCACTCCGATCTCCCGGTCTCGATGACCCGTCTCCTCCTGACCCGGCTCACGGGCGACGGAACGCAGGAGATCCTGCTGGTGCAGGGTGATGACGGCCGGCTCCGGCTCCCCGGTGGACCGGTGTGCGTCGAGCAGGCGATCGCCGACTGGGATCGGGGCAATTACATCGCCAGCCTGCAGGCCGCGCTCCGCGACCAACTCCGCATCGAGACGCCATGGGTGTCCTACGTCGGCGACTACGTCGAACCCACCGGACTGTGCCGTCTCTACGCCTATGACCTCACCGGTCTCGGTTTCCCCGTCTCCTACGACGGACGCTGGCTGAACCGTGAGCAGGTCGAGTCCGCTCGTTCGGACCTCGCTTTCGGCTATGAGCCCGAGGCCTGGGATCTGTGGTGCGACCCCTCAACCATCCGGGGTAAGGGTCTGACCCAGGCCCAGTGCCGAGTCAACCAGTACGCCTACTGATCCGCCCGCTCCCGGCTGTGGGCGCCAGACGACGACGCTCCCGATCGCCGTTCGACTGTCCTCGGCGCCCGGCAACCCGTCGGGGAATCTGACCGCCAGGACCAGGTGACCGTCTACGACCGATCGTCCGGTCGCCCAGACGTCGGGAAGCCAGCGATCGCTCACAGCCAGCTGGGCCCAGCTGTTGCGCCCCGCGAGGCGGCCCTCCACCGAGCACTCCGGTTCGCCGGCCCCGGCCCGACTGACGCTGACCGCAAGCGGCACCAGCGCTGCCGCGCCGAGCGGGACCTGTTGTCCACCGACCGCCAAGGCGAACGCATGGCGCAGACGACGGGCAGCCCCCGCTCGCAGCAGGGTGAGGACCCGGTCGTTCCCGGGCGGCGCATCGGCCACATGACAGGCAGCGCGGTCGATCCACTCGTCGGGGAACGCCGTGAGGAACTGCCCCATCCGACGGGCCCGGGGCAGCGGGAGGTCGCGCAGGAACTCGTGGAACCCCTCAGTCCGCATCCGTTCGAGCGCCATCGTCAGCCACCAGCGTCGAGCGGCGTCGAAGTCCCCCTCGGCCCACTCGCCAACGAAGCCGCCGTCGCGGATGGCGTCGTTCCACAGCCGGTGCAACGCGACGCAGGGAAGTTCCTCCCCACCGAAGGCGACGAGTGCCAGCTCGGCATCGACGTCCGGGTGCTGGTCGAGGCGCACCTCTCCCTCGACCCAACGGATCCGATGCGGCGCCGCCCGCCCGTCGGAACTGCAGGCCACGTCGAGGACCAGTTCCCGAGCAGCATCGGTCCACCTCACCGATCCGACCTCACCGATTCGGTCCTGATCGGGTGGCCTCGATGCGCACGGTTCGGGACCACGTCGGTGGGTCCGGGGGCGTCAGCCCGGACGCCGGATCGACGCCGAGCAGTCCGACGATGACAACGCACCGTTCCGGAGGGACCGATGGCCAGGGTGTGAAGCCGTCGGTCAGCACCACGATGACCGACGGCCTCGGGCGCCGATCCTGGGCGACAGCCAGGCCCGCGGCCATGTCGGTTCCGCCACCGCCGAAGAGCTGGACTTCCTCGATACGCCGTACCCTGCTGACGGCCTGCACCGCGTCGTCGCACGCAAGGACATCGACCCGGGCGATTCCGGCCGCCCGCAGCAAACCCTCGACCTCGGCCAGCGCAGTGCTCAGCAGCGTGTCGTCCACCGAAGAACTCGTGTCGCAGACCACAGCCACGTCGATCGACGGGTCTCGCAACGAGGGCAACGCGACGATGCCATGGCCGCCGCCGATCTCCGACATCGCCGCCGCGCGACGAGATGGGCGTTCGTAGCTGTAGTCGACGGCTCCCCTGCGACTGGCGACGCCGCGCCGGATCTCGGCGGCAAGCTCGGCTCTCCAGTCGACCGTCGGGCTGCGTCGGGTCTCGGCCCATCGGCGAAGTCCGGGGGGCGCACCGTCGGCGGAGAGGACGTCGTTTGCGACCTGTTGGCGGATGAGTTCCTGTTGCTCCCGCCCGACACCGGCCCGACGCTCCCCGCGATCGGACGATGGCGGTGGCGGGTCGAACGGACCGGTCCGGCCGTGGGCCCCGCTTCCGCAGTCCCACTGCTGGTCGCCGTCGCGGGACGCCAACGGATCGCCTGATCGGAAATACTCCTCGGCCAGTCCACCGTCTCGGCAACCCAACTGCGTCGCGGTGGCCGACGGCCTCGCACGAGGCAGATCGACCGGGAAGTCATCGCCGATCTCGGCGTCGGCCGCGTCGACCCAGTGCGCCAGTTCGGCCGTGTCGCCCAGTTCGACCGCCTTGGCTCGTCCCGCGTGGTCCCGCAGCACGTGCGCCGTGAGGTGCAACAGCTCGCCGCCCAGCTGGTTGATGTCCCAACGCCCCGCAACGTCAGGATCGAGGTGCACCCGCCACCATTCGTCGACCTGGATGCCCCCGAGACCCTCGACCGCATCGACCGAGAGTGCGAAGACGGCGGAAGCCAGGTAAGGGTATCGATTGGCGGCCCAGAGACGGGCGGCCGCCACCTTGTGCTGGTCGGGATGCATGGTTGATCAACGACCCCGTCGGGGCATCAGGGCAGAAGGCCGGCGTCGCGGAGCAGGGGGACGAACCGAGCCGCCTCCGGCGGCGCGGCCACCCCCTCCGGTCGACATCGGGCGAGAATCCGAGCGGCCATGGCGGCCACGTCGGGCGCGTCGGCAGCCGCGACACCAAGGACGTTCCAACCTGCGGCCCATCGCTCGGGTGTCGGGTTCGAAGCGACCGCCGCCGCAACCGACGTCAGCGCGGCATACGCCCGGTCACCGCGTTCGGGCAACTCGAATCCTTGGGGGTCGGCCAGCACGACCTCAGGATCGGGCAAGTCGAGTTCGAGCATCCACGTCAGGAACTCGATGCCTGCACCGCGACCTACGCACCCGGCGATCAACGCCGACAACACCGCCGGTGCGGCGTCGACCGATCGTGCTGCACCGAGCAAGCGGGCTGCCATGTCCCACGATCGGGGGCTCGGCCAGGCTCTGCCGGCGGCCGCGCGCTCGAGCGGCGGTGCGGACACCAGCGCGGGCCGAACCTGGAGGAAGGATGCAACGTCGACGCGGGCGCGGGTCACCGAGCGCTGCCAGTCGGGGAGAAGCTCGACGACCGAGGGCGGGGGAAAACCGGAAATGAACCCTTCGGCGATGCTCTGCGCGTCGACCGTCCAATCGAGATGGCAGAAGCGGTTGGCCAACGGTCCCGACAGATCCCATCCGTCCGCAGCCTGGTCCGGCGGGTTGGCCGCAGCAACGACGGCCACGTCGTCGGGCAGCGCGAGGTCGCCGACGATCCGCTCGAGGACCACTCGCAACAGCGCGGCCTGCACGGCCGGTGGCGCGGTCGAGATCTCGTCGAGGAAGAGCACGCCTCGTCCCGCTGAGGCCAGACGCTGGGCCCACGACGGGGGAGCGAAACGGACGCCCCCCTCGAACACGATGGGAAGCCCGGCGAAGTCCGATGGCTCACGGATGGAGGCGATGACGACCTCGCAGGCCTGGCCACTCGCGCCGGCCAACGCCTGCACGGCCGAACTCTTGCCGGTGCCCGGCGCACCCCACAACAGAACGGGGGTACGCGACGCCACGGCCAAACCGAGAGCTTCCAATGCAGGGTTCGTCACGAATCGCCTCGTTTGCGCCGGGGACACCGCATGCTACCCCTGCGGCGGATTTTGCTCGAAGAAGTCGCACGGCCTTCGCCAGGCTGTAGCGTCTCGAAGGCCCCGGGAATCCCTCCTCCCGGGGCCTCCAACTTTTTGGCACGTCGCTCGTCCCGCTGGGACCGGTCCCCATCGCCTGGCCCTCGCCCAACACGTACGTTCGCCGTCAGCCGCCAGACAGGCGGAACGACATCCCGTACACGCGGGGAAAGCGAGCAAGATGATGACCGACAACATTCTCCTTCGGGCCGACGATGCCAGGGCGGTGGCGGGCGACGTCAACCGGGCGGCGGCCGAGACCACTGATCAACTGGCATCGCTCCGAGGGTGCCTCGCCACGCTGGGCGACAGCTTCCAGGGCCAGAGCGCGAGGGCGTTCGACGACCGCTACCAGGAGTGGGCCGAGCGTGCGTGGCAACTCATCGACGCGCTGGACGCGCTCGGGGGATTCCTCGACGGTGCCGCCGGCGCGATCGAGGAGACCGACGCCCGGCTGGCTGCCCAACTCCGAGCCTGATCGCAGCCGGCCGTGCCGACGTGGCGGTTGCGTATCGAGAGCGACGACGACAGCGAGTGTTGCGTACTGGTGGAGGGCCCAGCCACGACGCCGATCGCCGAGCTGATCCGCCAACTCGGCTGCATGGGTTTGGGCAAGTCAGGTTTGGGCAAGTCAGGTTTGGGCAAGTCAGGTTTGGGCAAGTCAGGTTTGGGC
>JAQCHM010000232.1 GCA_027730885.1 Actinomycetota bacterium
TTCTTGTCGGCCCCTGCTCGCTCGGCGACAGCACTGATCATCTCTGCTTTAGTTGCCATGGTTTGAACCCAGCTTCTCCGCTTGTTTGTTGGTTAACGGGACACACAACAGCAGGAAACGCAGCGGAATGGGCTGATGCTCACGATTTTCCTCGGAAACCCTTGACGCATCAGGCTTTCGTGAGCACGAAGTGTTCGTCGAAGGTCGCCTCGAGATGGGCGATGTGATCGATGTAGGCGGGGAAGCCTCCGTTGTAGTTGCCGTCCTGACGGCGGTTGTCCTCGCCCTCGAAGTTGTAGTAGCCCGGCGTGCACTCCTGGTTGCGAGTGGTCTTGCCGCGATGGTCGATGACCTCCTGTACCCAGAACTCCTCGGCCTCCGCGGTGCAGTCGATCATGTCGAAACCGCCGGACCGAACATGGTCGATGCAGTTGGCGATGTGATCACCCTGAACCTGCAACAGATCGGTGAGGTTGAACTGGAACGACGCCTGGTAGCCACCCATGATGAACAGGTTGGGGAAACCGTGGGTGTGGATGCCGACGAGCGTCCGAATGCCCTCGGCGTACTTGTCGTCGAGGTCGACCCCGTCCTCGCCCACGATCCGGTTGTAGATGCCGGTCTTCTGTACCTCGAAACCGGTGGCGTAGATCAACAGATCGACGGGGTAGGTGGTGCCCTCGAACACGGGACCCTCCGCCCCGATCTCGGTGATGCCCTTGCCGTGGGTGTCGATCAGATGCACGTTCGGTCGGTTGAACGTCGGGAGGTAGTCGTTGTGGAAGCACGGCCGCTTGCACATCAACATGTACCAAGGCTTGAGCGACTCGGCGGTGGCGGGTTCTTCGACGATCTCGTCGATGCGCTTGTGGATTCGCATCATGGCGTCGATGTTGGCGTTCTCCTGGCGACGGATCTTCTCCTCGCGTGACAACGTGGTCGACTTGCTCCGGTCGGCTTGGCGACGTTGAGCCTCGATGATCTTGGCCCGGCGCTCGCCCTGCCAGCCGGCTTCGAGGCGGGCAGCCCATTCCTGATCGGTCTCCCAATCGTCACGGACATCGATGGACGACGGCGTCCGCTGGAACACGAAGAGCTCCTTGGCGGTGGCCCCCAGGTTCGGAATGATCTGCACCGCACTGGCCCCGGTGCCGATGATGCCCACGGTCTTGTCCGACAGCTTCTCGAGGTCCTGCCCGGTGTAGTCGTAGTCCCACCTCGAGCTGTGGAACGAGTGCGCGGTGAACGAGGTCATACCGTCGATGCGCGCCAGCTTGGGCTTGGAGAGGGTGCCGTTGGCGCAGACGACGAACCGGGCGCGCATGTGGTCGCCCCGGTCGGTGCGCACGTGCCAGCGCGACTCGGTGGCATTCCATTCCGTCGACGTGACGGTGGTCTGGAAAACGGCGAGGTCGTAGAGGTCGTACCGCCGGGCGATCGCCTGGCAGTGCTGATAGATCTCCTGGCCACCCGCGTAGTGGCGGGTCGGGACGTACTCCATCTCGTCGAGCAAGGGGAGATAGTCGTAAGCGACCACGTCGCAGGCGATGCCGGGATAGCGGTTCCAATACCAGGTGCCACCGACATCGGCTCCGCGTTCGACGATGCGGATGCTCTCGACGCCTCGCTGACGCAGCCTGGCCGAGGTGAGCAGGGCCGAGAAACCGCCACCGATGAACAGCACCTCGACCTCGTCGGTCAGAGGCTCACGTTCGACGACTTCACCGGCGTGGGGATCCACGGCGTAGCTCTCGAGCTCGCCATCCAGCTCGGTGATGTATTGGCTCTGACCTTCGGGCCGGTACTGCAACCGCAGATCCCGCTCCTCGGCGAACTTGGCCTTGATCCTGTCGTAGTACTCCTGCGGCGGTCGCCCGTCGGTGGTCGAGATGTCGAAGTTGAACGGGTTCTGGGCACGTTCGATGGGTTGGTCATCACGTTTCGGCACAGTCGGCTCCTGGGTCGGGCTTTTCATCATCCTTGCGTACCGCGCCGATCAGGAACAACACGCCGAACAAACCGATCCAGGTCAGTGGGCGACCCGGACGAAGACTCGGCTCGGGATCGAGGTAGGTCGGCCGAGAGCGCAGCGAGAGACAGTAGGTTGAAAATCATGGCCGCCGCTCCTACCAGCTCTACCTCCGCCCCTACTTCTTCGATCTCCGGATTCGAGATCGTCTGGCTGGAGATCGCCGACGAGCCCGCCGCCTGGCGCGCCGCCGGGTTCGAGGTTGACGACGACGGTCGTTGCGTCGTCGGTACCGTCGAACACCGGTTGGTTGGGCGCACCGATGGGATCGCCGGCATCACGGGCTGGGGCATCGTTCGAGCGGGCGACGCGTCGACCCATCAACGCTCGATCGACGGCATCGCGACAACTGCAGCCGGCGATCACCGGTGCGGACCTCCCGGCGTGCACACCGCACAGCGCGGTTGCATCGACCATTTGGTCATCGGCACACCGGACACGCCCCGCACCGCGGCCGCTCTTCGAGCAGAGGGTCTCGGCCAACGTGGACACCGCGACACGAACTCGGAAGGAGAGGCCGTCGACATGACATTCTTCTGGGCAGGGCCGGTGCTCCTCGAGCTTGCCGGCCCGCCAACTCCCAAGGTCGGCGGTGGCCCGGCTCGACTTCGCGGTGTCGCCTTCGCTACCGACCGGTTGGACGAACTCGTCGATCGACTCGGCGACCGCGTCACCGCGCCACGCGATGCGGTCCAGGCGGGCCGTCGGATCTCCGCACTTACGGAGGCGGCGGGTTGCACCACCCCGGTCGCGTTCATGACACCCCACCGCTGAAAGACCGGGCGCCCCTGGACACTGACCTGCGGCGGCACAAGACTGCCCCTATGACCGTGCAACATGATGAACTCCTTTGTCAGCACCTGACCGATGCAGTGTTCGCCCACACGGGCCGTCGCTCGTTCTTCGAGTACCGCGAGACCGGCCTCTCGACCGCAACCGACGGGAAATACCGGGCGCAGGTGATGCGATCGACCGACGTCATGGAATCGACCGGATGGCATTATCACGTCTGTGATCTGCAGCTAGTCTACGTGCTCAACGGTTGGGTTGACCTGGAGTTCGAGGGAGGACGGGTCGAGCGGGTCAGCGCCGGCGGGGTGCTCTCCATTCCCGGCGGCATGATCCATAACGAGATCAACGTGTCCCCTGACTTCGAAGCGCTCGAGGTCGCGTCGCCGGCCGACATGGGAACCGTACCGGTCGCTGCCCCTACCAGCTGAACGCACGGCATCCTGAAGGGGTGAACGCAACGCTCCCGCTCTCCATCCTCGACCTGGCGCTCGTCCCAGAGGGGCGCACCAGTTCCGAGGCCTTGGCCGACACCGCGACGCTGGCCCGCCGTGCCGACGAGCTGGGCTATCTGCGGTTCTGGGTGGCGGAGCACCACAACATGGACACGGTCGCCAGCACCACGCCGTCGGTGTTGCTCGCCCACCTGGGCGCCCAGACCAAGCGCATCAAGTTGGGATCGGGTGGCGTGATGCTGCCCAACCACGCGCCGCTCGCGATCGCCGAACAATTCGCCCTCCTCGAGGCCCTGTATCCCGGCCGAGTCGACCTCGGAGTCGGTCGGGCGCCTGGTACCGACCAGAGCACGGCAGCCGCGTTGCGCCGCGGCGTCCGCGAGGTTGAGGAGGACTTCCCCCGCAATCTGCTCGATATCATGGGTTTGCTGGGCGACGTGCGAACCGAGACCGGGTTGTGGGAACGGTTCCGAGCAACGCCCGCGGCAACGTCCTATCCGTCGGTGTTCCTGCTCGGCTCGTCGGGGTTCAGCCCACAACTCGCCGGCATGCTCGGCATTCCGTTCGTTTTCGCCAACCATTTCGACATGGGCGGCACCGAACAGGCGGTCGCCATCTACCGAGATCACTTCCAGCCGTCCGTGCTGCTCGACCAGCCGTACACCATGGTCAGTGCCACCGTCATCGCCGCCGAGACCGAGGAAGAGGCCGATTACCTCTCTGGGCCCCAGCGGCTCAGGAAGTTCGGCATGCGCACCGGGCACCTACTGCCCCTCTACTCGCCCGAGGAGGCCGCGCGGCATCCGCAGATTGGGGTCGCCCGCCAAATGCCGAGCAACACGATCCTTGGCACCGCCGAGCAGGTCGCCACCGGGCTCGAACAACTCGCCGCGCTCACGGATGCGGCCGAACTCATGTTGTCGTGCGCAACCCACGGCATCGCCCATCGGCTCCGAACCATCGAGACGATTGCAGGAGCATGGGGCCTTGGGTGACCCGTTCGAGTCGACTACCTTCGGAGGCATGACTCCGGCAGAAGCGCGCGTATCGGCACAGTCCCTGAACGACGACCTGCGCTACATCATGGGCACGCGCCCACATACGGGCTGGCCGGCAATGGCCGAGGCCGCGCTCGCCCATCACCGCCCGATGGTCGCGGACAGCCTGCTCGAACAGGACATGCGAGACCTCCAAAACGCGGGCCACCAGGCGCTGGAAGGTCTCGTTGTCAGCGATGCCGAGGCCATCAGCGCGGCGATCACCGAGATTCGTCGGGTCGAGACCGCCTGAACTCAGTTGCCAGACGCCTGCTCGGCCGCGTGCTTCTCGGTCCACGCCGCGAGGGCTGCTCCTTGCTCGGCGTTCAAATGGTCACGCTCGGCCTGCGCTCGGGCCACCGCGTCGGCGAGTCGGGCGAAAGTGTTGCCCTGGAAGTGGGGCATCACCCGCTGGGCGATGAGCTCATAATTCCGATCGGTTGCGGTGGGGTTCGCCCAGTCGTGGGCCATCGCCAGATAGGCGCCGAAGCCGCCGTTCGACTGCTTCCACAGTGACTCGATCTGGCGGACCATATCGTCGGCGGTTCCGATGACGCCGACACCGGTTTCGTTCACCCAGTCGATTCGCTCCTGCAGCGTGTCGCCCTCGGGGCAGAACTGGGGCGCGGCGGCCGTGTGCTGCAGGTAGTCGAACCAGTGCTGAATGCCGTATTCGACGTCTCGCATCGCCTGCTCACGGGTCTCGGCGATGTGCACCGGCCCGACCAGTCGCCAGTCGGCGCGATCGACAGCGGTCTGATGCTGCGCGGCCATCTGCTCGGCAACGTCCCAATGCAAGGCCAGCATGTCGGCCCCGATCTGCATGGTCGCGCCGATCGACAGCAGACCGGCGCCATGTTTACCGGCCAGTCGCGGGCCCGAGGGCGAAGCGATCGCGGCGACCGCGAGGTCGAAGTCGCTGTAGCGGGGCAGTTGGCTCTTGGCGTTGACCAGCTCGAACCAGTCGGTGCGCATCGTCAGCGGCTCCTCGCTGATAAGCAGGTGGACGATGGCGTCGAATCCCTCCTCGAGCATCCGGCGCTGGTCAGTGGGATGGATGCCGATCATGTGGGCGTCGGTTGGTAGTGCTCCCGGGCCGACGCCGAGCATGAAGCGACCGCGGCTCAGGTGATCGAGCAGGATCGCCCGGTCCGCGGTCCACAGGGGGTTGTGGTAGGGAACCGACAAAACCCCGGTCCCCAGCTTGATGCGCCGCGTGCGTTCCAGGGCAGTTGCACAGAAGATCATCGGGTCGGAAACGATCTCGGTGCCGCAGCTGTGATGTTCGCCGCCCCACACCTCGTCGAAGTCGAGATAG
>JAQCHM010000233.1 GCA_027730885.1 Actinomycetota bacterium
CTGCTCGGTCGTCATTCCACGGTGAAGACCCGCACCGGCACCTACGAGGGAACGATCCTCGCCGCCGGCACCCGGGGCGTATCGCTCTCGTCAGACGCCGGCGTACTCCGCTTCACGCCCGGCGAGCTGATCTCGATCACCTGCTGAGGGGAGATTTACCCGTCAGCGGAGGCTCTAGATCCGTCAGGAATCGCCGATAGAAGACCATGATCTTCAAGCGGCGTACTGTCTCCACGGCCCCCTCAGCCCGGCGATCCGATCGTGCTCAGGCCGACACACCCACGGCACCGACCAACCCTGCGACGTCCGCGACGGACACTGGACTCTCGGCGTTGGTCGAGGCCTGCCGTCGCATCACCGCGGAGCGGCAGGCTGCCGACATCCACCGTCTCGCGGTGCGAGAGGCCATCGCCCTCACCTCGGCCGAAGTCGGGGCGTTCCTTTCGTGCGAACCAGGCGACGACGTCGGCCATCGCTTCACGTTCCTCAGCCATCCCCAGCTGTTCACCGCGAGCGAAGTCTCCGGTCCCGCGTTCGTGGAGGCGATCCGAGACCGCACTGCCCTCTGCGACGTGCTGACCGACGAGCCCGGCATCGCCGTCTCCCCGGTCAGCGTCGCGGCAGTCCCTGCGATCGCAAGCGGCCGAATGATCGGCATGATCGTCGTCGTTCGAAGCGCGGACGAGCCCTTCGGCAACACCGAGCTCGAGACGCTGAACCTTCTCGCCCCCGTCGTCGGATCGGCCCTGGCCAACGCCGAACCGGCCAATCAGGACGAGATCGACCCGTTGACCCGCCTGGCCAATCGGCGCAGGATGGATCGAGACTTCATCGACCTCACCCGGGACGGCCAAGTGGGAATCGCGTCGATCCAGATCGATCGCTTCGCCAGCCACCTCGGACTTCACGGGCCGGTGGCGGCCAACGAACTGCTCCGCCAGATCGCTCTGACCGTGACCGCGAACATCCGCCCTTCCGACGTTGCCTACCGGTCGGGCGACGCCGAGTTCGTGATCCTGTTGCCCCAGACCGAGAAGTAGGAAGCGGCTTGGGTGGCCGAGCGAGTTCGTCAAGCCATTACCGCGGTCACGATCCACGGTCTCGCCCAGAGCGAACACGCGACGGCGTCCATCGGCGTCACCGCCGGCGACCACGACGATCCCCAGGAGCTGGCCGAGCGGCCCCGTTCGGCGATGTTCGAAGCCCAGGAGTTCGGCGCGAACCGCGTGGTGCTCGACGGCGCCGTCTGAGTCGAGCCTCAGCTCCGGCCACTGGCCCAGGGTCTATGACAGTTCGACGGGCGTGTCCTATGGTCACGGCATGGGTCTACGAGGCGCTGCGCACATCGCCGGGGTGTATGAACATCCCGGCCGACATCTCCCCGATCTGACCGTGGCTCAGATCCACGCCCAGGTCGCAGCGGGCGCCCTGGCCGATGCCGGGCTCTCCTTCAGCGACGTCGACGCGTACTACTGCGCCGGCGACGCTCCGGGATTCGGGGGGTTGTCGATGGCCGATTACCTTGGGATCTCTTGCCGAGGCATCGACTCGACCGAGAGCGGCGGCTCGTCGTACCTGATCCACGTCCAGCACGCCGCGCAGGCCATCGCAGCCGGCCACTGCAACGTGGCCCTGATCACCCTCGCGGGCAAGCCACGCACCGGTGGGGCGGGACCCGGGGGCAGCATCAGCCAGTCTGCTCCGGAGTCCGGGTTCGAGAACTTGTTCGGGCTCAACGTCGTTGCCGGGTATGCGCTCGCCGCCCAACGACACATCTATGAGTTCGGAACGACCAGCGCTCAGCTGGCCGAGATCAAGGTCGCCGCGTCGCAGCATGCGTCACACAACCCGCACGCCTTCCTTCCCGACGCGGTCACCATCGAAGAGGTGCTCGAGTCGCCGATGATCGCCCGGCCCCTCCATCGACTCGACTCGTGCGTCATCACCGATGGCGGCGGGGCCCTGGTGGTGGTCAGCCCCGAGATCGCGGCCACGCTGTCTCGGCACACGATCCCCGTGCTGGGTACGGGCGCCGCGGTCAAGCACAGCACGGCGGGCCGCATCGACCTCAGTCACACCGGAGCCTCGATCTCGGGTCCGGCCGCCTTTGCCGAAGCCCGCGTCCACCCCGCCGACATCGACTACGCATCGATCTACGACAGCTTCACGATCACCGTCCTCATCACACTCGAGGACCTCGGGTTCTGTGCCAAGGGTGAGGGCGGGCGGTTCGTGGCCGACGGCGGCTTGCTGGCTCCCTTCGGGCGTCTACCCTTCAACACCGACGGCGGCGGGCTCTGCAACAACCACCCGGCGAATCGCGGAGGGATGACCAAGGTCATCGAGGCGGTCCGGCAGCGCCGTGGGGAGGCAGCCGAAGCCGTGCAGGTCCCCGACTGCGAGTTGGCCCTTGCCCACGGCACCGGTGGGAGCCTTGCCACCCGCATGGGAAGCGCCACCCTCGTTCTCGGCCGAGAACTCTGACGTCTGTCACGAAAGGTCTCTACGCATGTCCCAGCTCCCGACCCCGAATCCCCCGGTCACCGCCGACAGCCTCCCGTTCTGGGAAGGCGCGACCGACGACCGACTGGTACTCCCCCGCTGCAACGGATGCGCGGAGGTCATCTGGTATCCCCGCCACTTCTGCCCCCGGTGTGGGAGCGCCGATGTCTCGTGGTTCGAGGCCTCGGGCCAAGGTTCGATCTACAGCTTCACCGTCGTTGAGCGAGGTCAGGGGCGCTGGGCCGAGCACTCGCCCTACGTCCTGGCCTACGTCGAGTTGGCCGAAGGACCACGTGTCCTGACCAACATCATCGACACCGATCCGGACTCGCTGTCCATCGGCGATGTCGTGCACGCGTCGTTCGATCACTCCGAGGACGGGCGGGGCGTCCTGCGATTCACCGTTCGGTAGGCCGGACCCAGAGCGAAGGAAGCGTCGAAAACCGATGTGCGTCCGGTGACCTGAGCGGTCTTCAGTCGACGGCGTCGGCCGGATCGTCGAAGGGCCCTGCCGTGGCGATCCAGCCCAGCCGGTCATGACTGTCGAATCGCCACCATTGGAGCGTCCGGTCGAGTCGGAGCTGCACCCGCCCGGCGGTCAGGGTGTTGTTCGACCGGCGCGCTGATCCCAACGCAGCCTGGCCGCCTTCGAGTGCGCCGTCCCCGGGCTCCCAGCGCTCGTCATGGATCCAGAGCGCGGCCCGTCCTCCAAGGCGCCACGCGATCGCCCGACGTTCGAGTTCGTCGTGATCGAGCGACGCCGCGGTTGCCAGTCGATGCAGCACGTCGGGAGCGGCGGCCGCTCGGCGAACCACGTCAACGTCGGCCGGATCGTGCAGACCGGAGGAGGCGTCACCGGTGAGCAGTGCCATCGCACGGGCTGCGCCATCGGCCACGAGTTCCGCCAGATCGGCCAGATCGATCCCAGAGTCAACTGGTGGCGCGATGGGAAGAACGGCCGGTCTGACCACACGCCACGGCGTCGGGAGTTGTCGGGGGAAAGGGCCAAGATCGCCGTCGTAGTCGGCGGTGAGGCCGAGATCGGGCCCTCTCGGATGGGAGGACTCCGGTCCGGCGGACGCGACGAGGCCCCTCGCGGCGCGGATCGGCTCGACCAGATCCTGACGGTTCTGCCCGCGCAGGAGCAGCACGACGTTGGGGTCGGCCACCATCATCTGGCCGAGTTCGAACATCACCGCCCAGACGTGAACGCAGGGCTGGTCCCAGCTCTCACAGGAGCAGTGATAGCTGAACTCCCGGTCTGAAGGCAGCACCTGGGGGAACCCTTCGGCGTCGGGGTCCTCGGTCAACCAATTGAGCTCGACCGGCAGTTCGCCGGTGATCATCGCCGCGGCCAGCCGAGGGCGTTCGATGAGCCGCTCGATCAGCCGCTGCCACGCAGCTGCCGGAAGCGGCATGACCGCGACGACGGTGGTGATGTCGGTACGTCGATCGACGAACCGGGCCGTCGCCGAGCCGGGCACCAGTTCGAGGTCGGGCTTGGACCTGCGGTGGAACTTGGCTCCTTCCTCGTAGCGCGCGTAGGTGTGGGTCAGGCTTCCCAACGAACCCATCCAGGTCTCGGACCAGCTCATCGCACGGCTTCTCGTTGCGGTTCCAGGGCGACGAGATCGATCTCGGGGAGGTCGAGGCGAACCAGGTCTTCGAGCTGCCGATCATCGAGCGATGAGATCCAACTCTCTCCCCCGCCGACCACGCGGTCGGCCAGCCGCCGCTTCTGGTCGAGCAACTCGGCGACTCGGTCCTCGACGGTGCCCTCGGTGATGATGCGATGCACGGTCACGGGTCGGTCCTGGCCGATGCGATAGGCCCGGTCGGTGGCCTGGTCCTCCACGGCGGGATTCCACCAGCGGTCGTAGTGGATCACTTGGGTGGCTCGGGTGAGGTTGAGCCCGGTACCGCCGGCCTTGAGCGAGAGCAGGAGCACCGACACCTCGCCGGCCTGGAACCGATCGACCAATGCCTGACGGGCTGCGATGGCGAGTCCTCCGTGGAGTAATGCAACGTCGAACCCCCGGTTGGCGAGATGCCGGAGCAACAACTCGCCCATGGCGACGTACTGCGAGAACACCAACGTCGATTCGCCGGCTCGACGGGCGTTGTCGAGCAGATGATCGAGAGCGTCGAGCTTGCCCGATCGACCGGCGAGCGGTCCGAGCTCCTTCAGATACTGGGCCGGATGATTCGTGATCTGTTTGAGAGCGGTGAGAAGTTTGAGGACCATGCCGTGCCGCTTGGCGCCATCGGTCGCCTGGACCTGGCGGAGGATCTCGGTGACGGTGGCGTGATAGAGCGTGACCTGTTCGCGACTGAGCGGCACCACCACGTCATGTTCGGTCTTGGCGGGAAGCTCGGGCGCGATGGCCGGATCGGACTTGACCCGCCGGAGCACGAACGGACCCAAGAGGCGGTTGAGTGCCTCGACGATCAGCGGGTCGTCGTCGCGTTCGATGGGCACCGCGACCTGTCGCCGAAAGGTATCAAGTGAGCCCAGCAGCCCGGGAACGGACCAGTCGATGATGGACCAAAGCTCGGTGAGCCGATTCTCGACCGGTGTTCCGGACAGGGCGATGCGCGACCCGGCCGGCAGCTTGCGAAGGGCGCGGGCCGTTCGAGAGCGTGGGTTCTTCGCGTGTTGGGCCTCGTCCGCGATGCAAAGGTCCCAGCCGACGGCGGCCAGCGCGTCGACCTCGGTGCGGAGCACGCCATAGGTGGTGATGACCAGTTCGTTCGGCGCCAGGTCCGCGAGCGAGCGGGCCGCGCCGTGGTAGCGGCGAACCACGGCACCGGGCACGAATTTGGCCGCCTCTCGCTGCCAGTTGGCTACGAGGGAGGTGGGGCACACGACAAGGGTTCTTCCTTGACGCAGCTGGTGGAGGGCCAACACCTGCACGGTCTTGCCCAGTCCCATGTCGTCGGCGAGACAGCCCCCGAGACCCAGCTCGACCAGCCCGGCCATCCAGGCCAGGCCTCGGCGCTGGTACGGGCGCAGTTCGGCCTCGAGGCCGGGCGGCGCAGGCGCCTCGTCGCCGGTGACCAGCGCGGCCAGGCGGTCGACCAGCTCGGCCGCCGTGCCCGCAGCG
>JAQCHM010000234.1 GCA_027730885.1 Actinomycetota bacterium
ATCGCAGAGGTCCATCCGCTCGATCTCGGCCAGGTAGGCATCGACGATCCCGGCCAGGGAGATCTCGTAGAGGTCGACTTCGTCTTTCAGGATGAGTTGCAGCAGAAGGTCGAAGGGCCCAGTGAACGTCTCGGTCTGCACTTCGAATGCCATCGATGTAACTCTACCCCGCAATGTACGACCGGCTCGACCTGTAATCTCGACGGTGACGTCGCCCGGCCCCCCTAACCTTACGGCCATGAGCACGACCCCCACAGACAAGCGCGCCCGGGTCTTCAGTGGCATCCAGCCGTCGGGCGCGGTGCACCTCGGCAACTACCTGGGCGCACTCCGGAACTGGGTGGCGCTGCAACACGAGGCCGACGCGGTCTATTGCATCGTCGATCTCCACGCGCTCACCTTGCCCAAGGAACCCGGCGAGGTCGCGCAGGGAACACTCGACATCGCGCGCCTGTTGCTGGCCATCGGCCTCGACCCCCGCGCGTGCGTGTTCTTCGTCCAGTCCCACGTCCACGAACACGCGGAACTGGGCTGGCTGATGCAGACCATCGCCAGTTACGGCGAGCTGTCTCGAATGACGCAGTTCAAGGACAAGTCCGGCCGGTCCACCGGATTCATCTCGGCCAGCCTCTTCACCTACCCTGCCCTCCAGGCCGCCGACATCCTGCTGTATGACACCGAGGTCGTCCCCGTCGGAGATGATCAACGTCAACACATCGAACTGGCCCGCGATGTCGCGCTGCGGTTCAACGCCCGCTACGGCGAGACCTTCGTCGTGCCCGAACATCACATTCCGGCCGCCGGAGCCCGCGTCATGGATTTGCAGAGCCCCGAGAACAAGATGTCGAAGTCGATCGATTCCCCGCAGGGCACCGTCAATCTGCTCGACACCCCGAAGGAGATAGAGAAGAAGGTGAAGCGCGCGGTTACCGACAACGACGGCGAAGTTCGCTTCGACCCGACCAGCAAGCCCGGTGTCTCCAATCTCCTGTCGATCCTGGCTGCTGCGACCGATGGTGACCCCGCGAAGCTTGCCGACCAGTACCACCAATACGGGCCACTCAAGGCCGACGTCGCCGCGGCGTTGATCGCCCTGATCGAGCCCATCCAGGCCCGACTGGCCGACTTGGACGATGCGACGGTGCGGGCCGAACTTCGCCTGGGGGCCCAGCGCGCGCAGGCCATTGCCGCGCCGGTCATGGACCGGGCCAAGCAGGCCTGCGGGCTCCTGGTCTGAGACTCCTGGTCGGAGACTCTGGGGGCCGGCCGAACATGACCATTGGGTAACATCCGTGTGACGCGGCCGCGTCCATCACCCAAACACCTGGATCTCGGCTAGATTACCGGATGGTCTCGCTGTGAGACTTGATCAATCTCGTACCCCGAAGACGTCGACGTCGTTCAGCATCATTGCGAACAGCGCGCCGAAAGCGACCAGTTCGCCGTGAGCGAAGTTGGTGAGACCGGTGGTCCCGTAGATCAGCGAGAGTCCGATGGCGCACATGGCGATGATCATGCCGAACTTGATGCCATCGAAGACGAGCTGGGCCAACTCGGCCCCGGCACCCCCGCCCGTCGCAGCCACCGCATCGCCCTCGACCAACGGGAACAGCGCATTGCGGCGCTCGCCCGGCCTGACCTCGATGCTCCGACTGGTCGACTCGGCATCCTTGAGCGCGACGCCATCGGGCAAGGTCTCGACGAGCAACTGCATGAACTACGTGCCGGGACCTGGGACGTCGACGTCGATCGCACCGGCGTCGTCGGAGGTTCCGGTGCCGATGACCTCGCCCTCCGCGTCGACCACCTCGACCTCGACCCCCACGGCAGGAACCTTGGTGCCAATGGAGTCGGTGTAGGTGTAGGTGAGGTTCGTCCGGACACCCTCGCCCGACTGAGCACCGACCGCGGGCGCCCAGAAGCCGACGAGAGCCATCGTGGCGAAAAGAATGGTCAGGACTGCTGCGACCACACGGTGACGTTGGCGATCAGGGCGTGGAGGCGGGGGTGACCAGGTCACAGTGCACGGAGTATAGGTGCCTCCCATGGCCCCGAGGCAAGGGTCAGGGCGCGCGTAATCGCCGTCGCAGTCCTCAATCGCCGTCGCAGTCCTTCAGCACCGAGCCGACCCGTGCCGCGACCCGCCACTGGCTCGTGGGTCGATGGTGATCGGCCGCCCAGGTGCTGGTCGTGGGATCGGCCCCCGCCTCGACCAGCAGCTGCTCGCCCAGCTCGGGGTGACGGTGATACTGCCCGAGGCGTCGGGGGAACGTGCGGGGCGACTCGCACCACACCGTTGCTCGTTCTGAGGGAACGACCGCCCACACGAGCGTGGCGACGACCCGAGCCGGGGTTCGCAGTCCCGAAACGACCTTGCCGACGTCGTGGAGCAACGCCGCGGCCAGAACCGGCCGAACGGCCTCCGGCCAGAGGCGAGCCGCGACCATCTGGGCGACCCCGACGGCGTGGCGCCGATCGGGGTTGCTCATTTGTCGCCAGAGCGCCCGCTCCCCGTCGGTGAGCTTGGTCAGCGCCCACTGCTCGTCGTCGCGCGCGGGGCCTCCTGGCCGAAGAGAACCAAGGAACCGGACGGCGAGATGAACGATCGACGCCGTCATACGCCCAGCGTGCGGGCAGCGGCCAAGAGACCGGCGATGGACTTGCCGTCGGTGATGCGACCGTCGAGGGTCATGGCCACCGCTTCGGTCAGGAGTACTCGGTCGACCACCATGTACTCCTCCTCGAGCCCATCGGCCTGGTGGCCCACCGTGGTGAGGTCACGGGCAAGGTAGATGTGCTGGAGCTCGTCACAGAAGCCGGGCGAGTGATGGAAGTCGATGAGATGTTCGAGGGTGCCCGCGGCTCGCCCGATCTCCTCGGCCAGTTCACGGGCCACCGCGACATCGGGCGCTTCGCCCGCGATGTCGAGCTTGCCCGCGGGGATCTCCCACAGATCGGCGTCGATAGGGGCTCGGTACTGGCGAACCAGGTACACGTGCCAGTCGTCGTTGGCATCCCGATCCAGGGCCACGGCCGACACCGCACCAGGGTGCCGCACGACGTCGCGACGGAACTCACGGCCGTCCGGGCCACGGAACCAACCGTCGTAGAAGCTGACCACCGCACCCTGATGGACCAACTCGTCCCGCACATGGGCAAACGGCGAGCGCGCCGGCTCCGTCACCGGACCGATGCTTTCACGGGGCCGCCGTCACGGTGCCCCTCATCACCTGACCGACACCGAGCCATCGGGCACCTCGATGACCGCCACCGGCTCGGGGTAGCGCTCGGGGTGCTTGGTCCTGGCCTCCTGCAACGCCGCGGCGATGAACGAGTCGAACAACGGCGCTGGACGGTTCGGTCTGCTCTTCAGCTCCGGGTGGGCTTGGGTGCCGACCCAGAACGGGTGCGAGGACAGCTCGATGAACTCGACGAGTCGACCGTCCGGCGAGTTACCCGAACAGCGGAACCCTCCCGGACCCCCCTCGTATCGGCTCTTGTACCTCGGGTTGAACTCATAGCGATGGCGGTGTCGTTCGTGGATGACCGTGTCGCCGTAGATGCGGGCGACCTGACTGTCGGGGTCGAGGACCGCGACGTATGCGCCGAGACGCATCGTGCCGCCCATGTCGGTGATGTCTCTCTGGGAGTTCATGAGGTCGATGACGGGGTGTGGGGTCGCTTGGTCCTGGGTGTCGAACTCGGTCGAGTTCGCCCCGGACAGGCCGAGCACATGACGGCCGTACTCGATGGCCATCACCTGGAGACCGAGGCACAGTCCGAGGCAGGGCTGCGAGTGTTCTCGGGCGAAGCGCGCCGCTTCGATCTTCCCCTCGACGCCTCGTTCGCCGAATCCGCCCGGAAGCACGATCCCATCGAGATGGCCCAACATCTCCTCGACCAGGAGGCCCTCGACGTGATCGGACATGATCCATTCGATCTTGAGGTCGACCGAGTTGCGGATCGCCGCATGTCGCAGGGCCTCGGCGACCGACAGGTAGGCGTCGGGCAGGGTGATGTACTTGCCGACGATGCCGATGGTGAGCGGCAGCGATGCGTGGTCGGCTTGCGCGACCATCGCCTTCCACTCCGCCAAATCCGGCTTGGGGTACGCGTCGAACCCGATCAGCCGACAGACGTAGTCGTCGAGCCCCTCGTCGTGCATGGTGAGCGGGATCTCGTACAAGCTCGCGGCGTCGGGTGCGCACACGATGCCCTCGAGGGGGACGTCACACAGGTTCGAGATCTTCGAGCGGAGCCCGTCGGAGATCCGCCGATCGGACCGACACACGATCACATCGGGCTGGATACCACGGCTGCGGAGTTCGGTCACCGAGTGCTGCGTCGGCTTCGTCTTCTGCTCGCCGGTGGGGCCGATGAAGGGCACCAGCGTCACGTGGACGTAGCACACGTTGTCTCGCCCGACGTCCAGCCTGAACTGGCGGATGGCCTCGAGGAACGGGAGGATCTCGATGTCGCCAACGGTGCCGCCGACCTCGGTGATCACGACATCGACGTCGTCGGATACCAGCGCGATGATGCGCCGCTTGATCTCATCGGTGATGTGGGGGATGACCTGCACGGTCTTGCCCAGATAGTCGCCACGCCGTTCGGCCACGATCACCGACGAGTAGATGCTGCCCGTCGTGGCGTTGGATGCCCGAGTCAGCGACTCGTCGATGAAACGCTCGTAGTGACCCAGATCGAGGTCGGTCTCACCACCGTCGTCGGTGACGTAGACCTCACCGTGCTCGAAGGGGTTCATCGTGCCCGGGTCGACGTTGAGGTACGGGTCGAGCTTCTGCATCGTCACCCGTAGTCCACGTGCCTTGAGCAACCGTCCCAAGGACGAAGCCGTGAGTCCCTTACCGAGAGAGCTCACAACGCCCCCGGTTACGAAGATGTGTTTGGTCATCGACGCTCCTGTCTCTGCGCTCCAAGCAAGCTACCGCGACGACCGCGCCGCGCGGTGTCTTCTCCGCGTTGGGCGAACGATCGCACACGCCGGTACGGTCTCAGCCATGAGCTCAGACGCCACATTCACCGCCCTCCTGCTCGAGCAGACCGAACAACCGGACGGCAAACCGTCGTACAGCGCGTCGGTGACCGAGATCGAGAGCAGCCGCCTGCCCGATGGCGACGTCACCGTGGCCGTGGAGTTCTCGTCGCTCAACTACAAGGACGGCATGATCCTCTCGGGGATCGGTCGCCTCGTCACGTCCTATCCCCACGTGCCCGGTATCGACCTTGCCGGCACGGTCGAGGCGTCGAGCCATCCCGACTTCGCACCCGGTGACCGCGTCGTCCTCACCGGGTATCGGGTCGGCGAGATCTGGTGGGGCGGTTACGCCTCGAAGGCCAAGGTCAAGGGCGACTGGCTGGTCAAGCTGCCCCAAGGGCTCACGACCCGCCAGGCAATGGCCGTAGGCACCGCGGGCTTCACCGCCATGCAGGCCCTCGTCGCACTGGAACAGCACGGCCTGACGCCGGGCGAGCCCCTACTCGTCACCGGGGCGTCGGGCGGTGTGGGCTCGTCGGCCGTGTTGTGGGGTGCGCTCGCCGGCCATCACGTGGTCGCGTCCACCGGACGTCC
>JAQCHM010000235.1 GCA_027730885.1 Actinomycetota bacterium
TTCCACCCGCGTTGGGCGCGGCCGTCGGCATGGCACTTGCCGGCGCCGGAATCGGCGCCTACAGCTCCACCCTGGCGCCCACGCCGTTTCCCGATGAGGCCAACCCCAATCCGTTCGCCGGGTCATCACCCGGAGGCGGCTGCCTCAACGGCATCGCCACCTTCTCCGGCGTCATGGTCGGTCTCCTCGCCGCGGCTCCGATACTCGCCGGACTCGGTCTGGCACAGGACAGCCCCCTGGCCGGCGTCGTGGTCGCGCTCGGCTCGCCGGTCTACGGCGTCGGTGTCTGGTACCTGGCGACCGGCATGGCCGGCCGACGCGTCGACAGGAAGATCCCCGAGCTGCTCCTGACCCTGTCCGCCTAGCAGGCCGACCGGCTCCACTGGGTTCAGTTGAGGCTCGGGTCATCGGGGAAGTGAGCGAACCATTTGAGGTCGCCACCGCTGCGCCACAGCACGGTCGACCACAGATCCTCGGGCTTCGATGTTAAGACATCATCGACACACGCGTCGGTGACCCACCACGCACCCATGGCCAGCTCGCCCTCGAGCTGACCACCGCCCCACCCCGCGTATCCCGCGAAGATGCGCACACGCTCGATGCCTCCACCGCGCACGAACTCCGGTTGCGCGTCCAGATCGACCGAGGTCAGTCCCAGCGGCAGCGGCCCGGTCGCTGCCCCGAAGCCCAACACCACCAACCCATTGCGCTGAACGGGGCCACCCTCGAAGATTGCCGAGGGAAGACCGACGAGGTCCTCCCAACCCGAGAACGCGTCCGTCATCGGGGCGTCGAGCGGACGATTCAGCACCAGACCGAAGGCGCCGGCCGAGCTGTGCTCGAGCAGGAGCGTGATGGTGCCATCGAAGTTGGGATCGTGGAGTTCGGGCCGGGAAACCAGCAGCCGACCTTCGAGCGAGCCGCTCATGTCCCGAACGCTAGCGTTGGCCCATGACCAATGGACCCTTCACCTCTGAACTGCTCGACCTCGCCGACACCTGTGGCACGGCACTCCGAGCGCGAGGACAGCGGCTCGCCGTCGCCGAGTCGTCGGCGGGAGGTCTCATCTCGGCCACCATCCTCAGCGTCGGGGGAGCATCGGACTACTACCTCGGCGGGGCTGTCGTCTACACTGGCCGATCCCGGCCACTCGTTCTCGACAACCTCCCCGATGGCACACGAGGCGCAACCGAGGCCTTCGCTCGGCTCCTCGCTCTCGGGGCCCGTGACCGGATGGGATCGGAGTGGGGACTGGCCGAGACCGGAGCCACGGGCCCCAGCGGCAATCCCTACGGCGATCCCGCCGGTCATGCCTGGGTAGCAGTCGCCCGACCCGATGGCTCGGTGATCACCCGCAACGTGCTGACCGGTTCGGCCGACCGCGTCGCCAACATGGCTGCGTTCACCGTTGCCGCGCTCCACCTTCTGGCCGAGGCGTTGGCCGACTGATCGCCCCCGCAGAACCAAACGCGGGCAACAGCACACCGCTCAGCGACGGCGGATGCACGCGGTTGGGGCACAACGCACCCCTCGGCGTGTCCTTCGGTCAGAGCAGGTCGAAGATCGAGCGTTGCGGTGCTTGCGCGCTGCAGTAGGTGCAGACCCTCGCGCTGGGATGCACCTTGGCCCCACACGTCGCGCAGTCGGTGGGCCGGGCCTGACGGCGACCATCGTGAACACCGTCCTCCAGGTCCAACGCGTAGACCCGATGCTCCAGATGGGCCATGGTGAGCCCGCTTGTCTCCGCCAAGAGTTGCCACATCGCCTGATTGATCAGCGTCAGGCGGTCCAGCCGGGCGTGGAGCAGATCGATCTCGTCCCGGGCCGATCGGTGGCGGTGCTCGGCGGTCGACGCCTCGAGTTCGATACGGCGATTCGCCGTGTTGATCTGGCCCGTCTAGTACAAGTCGAAGAGGTCCACAACTACTCCATCGGTCGGATCCCAGGTTGTCTTGACCCTTCGTCCGCCGTCACCATTGACCGGAAACCGCGAGGTTATGCGACAATACGTCCATGAGCGCTCGCGAGACCTGGGAAGCCCTGTACAACGCATCGTCCCTGCGGGAAGGCCCCTTCGAAACAATGTCCGGGGTTCCGGTCGAGCCCGTCTACGGGCCCGAAGACGGCGAGTTCCCCGGCATCTATCCCTACACCCGTGGCATCCACGCCTCGATGTACCGCTCGCGATTGTGGACCATGCGCATGTTCGCCGGGTTCGGCACCGCCGAGGACACCAACGTTCGATTCAAGCAGATCCTCGGTAACGGCGGCACAGGGCTGTCGACCGCCTTCGATCTACCGACCCTCATGGGCCGCGACTCGGACGATCCGTTCTCTCTCGGCGAGGTCGGCAAGGCCGGGGTCGCCGTCGACAGCCTCGCCGACATGGAAGACCTGTTCGCCGACATCGACCTCGGCGGCGTTTCCACGTCGATGACCATCAACTCCCCTGCGCCGATGTTGCTCGCCATGTACATCGCGGTCGGCGAACAGGGCGGTACCGCCCGCAAGGACCTCGCCGGCACCATCCAGAACGACATCCTGAAGGAGTACCAGGCGCAGAAGGAGTACATCTTCCCGCCACGCCCGTCGGTCCGGCTGATCTCCGACATGGTCAAGTTCTGCTCGGTCGAGATGCCGAAGTGGAACCCCATCTCCATCTCCGGCTACCACATTCGTGAAGCCGGTTCGACCGCGGCCGAGGAGCTCGCCTTCACCTTGGGCAACGGGTTCGCCTACGTCGAGGCAGCGCTGGCTGCCGGACTCGACGTCGACGAGTTTGCCCCTCGCCTCTCCTTCTTCTTCAACAGCCACTCCGACTTCTTCGAGGAGATCGGCAAACTCCGGGCGGCCCGGCGCATCTGGGCTCGATGGATGAAAGAGCACTTCGGTGCCAAGTCCGAGCGGTCCATGATGCTCCGGTTCCACACCCAGACCGCAGGCGTGTCGCTGTCGGCCCAGCAGCCCGAGATCAACATCGCCCGCGTCGCCATCCAGGCGCTGGCCGGCGCGTTGGGCGGGACACAGAGCCTCCACACCGACTCCTATGACGAGGCCCTGGCGCTGCCCACCGAACAGGCGGCGCGTATCGCCCTGCGGACCCAGCAGATCGTCGCCCACGAGACCGGTGTCGCCGACGTCGTCGATCCCTTGGGTGGCAGCTACTACGTCGAGGCCATGACCGACGAGATGGAACGCCAGGCCGAGGAGATCTTCGAAAAGGTGAGGGAGATGGGCGGCGGCTCGATGCTCGAAGGCACCTATCAGGGCATCGAGGACGGTTGGTTCCAGGGCCGGATCGCCGACTCCGCCTACGCGTTCGAGCGCAAGCTCAACAACCGACAGCGGATCATGGTGGGCGTCAACTCGTTCACCGACGGCGACCACGGCGAGAAGCACATCCTCTACATCGGCCCCGAGGTCGAAGAGCGCCAGCTCAAGCGCCTCCAAAACGTGAGACACGACCGCAACAACGACGCGGTCGCCGCTTCGCTGGCCGAGGTCACCAAGGCGGCGGCCGATCCCACGATCAACACGATGCCGGTGATCCTCGAGGCCGCCCGGGCCTACGCCACGGTGGGCGAGATCGTCGGGGCACTCGAGGTCGAGTTCGGCCGCTGGGAAGAACAAGCCGCAATCTGACGGACGTCCGCCGGGACCTAGGTCCCGTTATTCAGCCGACACCGGCCGCGGCCTTCGCCACCGTGGCTGCAACCTCTTCGGCGGAAGCGCCGGGATGCAGCACCGACGCAACCCCGGCCGCGAGCAGCTTGGGAACATCCTGTTCGGGGATGATGCCGCCGACCACCACGGGTATGCCGACATTGTTGTCGGCCAAGAGTTTCACGACGCGAGGGGCGAGCGCCATGTGCCCGCCCGAGAGCATGGACAAACCGATCACGTCCACGTCCTCGTCGATCGCGGTGGCGCACACCATTTCCGGTGTCTGTCGAAGCCCGGTGTAGATGACCTCCATGCCTGCGTCACGAAGAATTCGGGCCACCACCTTCACGCCGCGGTCATGGCCATCGAGGCCGACCTTTGCCACCAGGACCCGCAGTGCAGTGCTCTCGGAAGTCACGAACCGCAGTCTAGATGCGGTGAACGCCGGGCGAGACGACCAGCGCCTCTGTTTCGCCCCGCCTCCCGTTCTACACTGATCCCATGCGAGGACTTCCGAAAGCCAACGATGCGTGCTGGTGTGGCAGTGGCCAGAAGTTCAAGCGCTGCCACAAGTCGACCACCGACCCGGTGCGGCCGGGACGGATCACCCCGATGCGTCAGGTCCCGGATTCGATCGACAAACCGGTTTGGGCCGACGGCACCGAGGTCAAGCGGTGGGACGAACCGGCCGTAAAGGACCCCGAAGTGATCGGCCGCATGCGGCGAGTCGGCCGCGATGCCGCCGACCTGTTGGCCTATCTGGGCACCGTGATCGCTCCTGGGGTCACCACCGAGCAGATCGACGAAGCGTGTCACGCCCGTGCGCTCGAACTGAACGCCTACCCCAGTCCCCTGGGCTACCCCGGCGGACGCAACCCGTTCCCGAAGTCGCTCTGCACCTCCGTCAACGAGGTCATCTGCCACGGCATCCCCGACGACCGGCCGCTGCGAGACGGCGACATCGTCAATTGCGACGTCACCCTCTACCGCGAGGGCGTGCACGGCGATACCAACGCCACCTTCTTCGTCGGCGAGGTCGACGAACTCTCCGAACGCCTCGTCCGCGTGACTCGGGAGTGCACGGAACTCGGCATCCTGGCGGCGCGTCCCGGGAACCTCATCAACGACATCGGAAAGGCCATCCAGAGGCACGCCGAGTCTCAGGGATTCGGCGTCGTACGCGACTTCGTCGGCCACGGCATCGGTGAGCAGTTCCACAGCGACCTCCAGATTTGCCACTATTACCATCCGGGCCTCGACACTCCGATCGAGGCAGGCATGACCTTCACCATCGAGCCGATGATCACCGTCGGCAGTTACCGGGCCCAGATGTGGTCCGACGGTTGGACAGCGGTGACGGCCGATTGTGGGCGAACAGCGCAGTTCGAGCACACCGTGCTCATCACCGCCGACGGCGCCGAAATCCTCACCACGCCGAGCGATACGCGGCTCCACCCCTACTGGGCGCTCGCCCAACAGCCCGTCGCCCAGAACAGCTGACCGGGGACAGCCGGCTCGGCTCAGTACAGGCCGATCATCCGACCGGTCAGCACAACCACCGAGGCCACCAGGACCGGCTTGATCACGCGCTCGCCACCATCGACGGCGACCTGGGATCCCACGTAGCCGCCAAGCGTCATGCCTGACGAGAGCACGAGCGCCGGCAGCCACACCACCTGACTCTTGAGGGCGAACACGGCAACGGCGATGACGGTGACGCCGAGGATGAGGTAGGTCTTGATCGCGTTCGCGGTCACCAAGTCGTATCCCGCCCTGCTCAGAATCATCAAGAGGATCAGCCCGACGCCGGCCTGAATCGCGCCCGCATAGATGCCAAGAGCGAAGAACACACCGACGTTGACCGACAGCGGCCACGGCCGCTGGGCCGCGGTGTGTTTCGGTTTCCAGAGTGACAACG
>JAQCHM010000236.1 GCA_027730885.1 Actinomycetota bacterium
CTGCCGTCATTTCTGACGCGCCCGTCCGGCAGAACGGGGTTGGAGGGGGTCAGGCGCCGGTGGCGGCCTGGAGCTTGCCGCCGTCGGTGGCGACGCGCTCGAGCAGGGGTGAGAGGTCCCAATGGCGGCCGCCGAGCCGCTCGCCGTAGGCCCTGATCTTGGCAACGACCTCCGGCAATCCGACCGTGTCGGCCCAGAACATCGGGCCGCCGGTGTAGACCGGCCAGCCGTAGCCGTTGATCCATACGACGTCGATGTCCGATGCCCGGGTGGCGATGCCCTCTTCGAGAATCTTCGCCCCCTCGTTCACGATCGGTAGCAGGAGACGTTCGAGGACCTCGTCGTCGGTGACCGTTCGTTGGGCGACGCCCTGCGACGCCGCGAACGCGCGGATCGTCTCGACGACTTCGGGGTCGGGGGTGGACGCCCGGGTCTCGGCATCGTAGACGTAGTAGCCCCGACCGTTCTTCTGGCCCCGACGACCGCTCTCGCACAGGATCTCGCGCACGGTCGACCCGCTGGAGGTCGAAGCATTCCAACCGATGTCGAGCCCGGCAAGGTCACTCATCGCGTACGGACCCATGGGGAATCCGAAGTCGTAGATCACCTGGTCGATCTGGGCCGGGGTGGCGCCTTCGAGCAGGAGGCGGTCGGCCTCGATCCGGCGCTGTGACAGCATGCGGTTGCCGACGAACCCGTCACACACGCCCACCAGCGTGGGGATCTTGTTGATGCGCTTGGAGAGCGTCATGACCGTCGCAATGACCTCGTCGTCGGTCCTGTCACCGCGAACGACCTCGAGCAGTTTCATCACGTTGGCCGGCGAGAAGAAGTGGGTGCCGATGACCGAGCCCGGCCGCTGGGTGGCGGCGGCCATCTGGTCGACGTCGAGGAAGGAGGTGTTGGAGGCCATGATGGCGCCGGGCTTGCAGATGCGATCGAGCTCGCCGAAGACCTGCTTCTTCAGGTCGAGGTCCTCGAAGACGGCCTCGACCACCATGTCGACATCGGAGAACTCGGACTGGTCGACCGACGGGGTGATGAGGGCCAGGCGGGCTTCGGCCTCGGCCGCAGAGATGGACCCTCGCTTGGCCGAGCGCTCGTAGTTGCTGCGGATGACGGCCATGCCGCGATCGAGCGACTCCTGGTCGCGCTCGACGACCGTGACGGGGATGCCGACATTGGCGAAGCTCATCGAGATGCCGCCGCCCATCGTGCCCGCGCCCAGGACGCCGACCTTCTCGATGGGCCGTTTCGGAGTGTCCTTTGCCAAGCCAGGCACCTTTGCCGCCTCTCGCTCGGCGAAGAAGTAGTACTGCTGTGCCTTGGACTGCGTCCCGGACATGAGCACCTCGAACAGGCGGCGCTCGGTCGCCACGCCCTCGTCGAAGGGCTGGCTGACGGCGGCCTCGATGCACTGAACGTTGTATTCGGGCGCCAGGAAGCCTCGGGTCTTCGCTCCGATCTTCTTGCGGAAATCGGTGAAGAGCGAGGGATCGACGGACAGCTTGTCGTTGCGGTCCCGGATGCGGGTGAGCGGGCGACCTTCGGCCACGACCTTTCGAGCGAACTCGATGGCCCCTTGCCGGAGGTCGCTGACGACCTCGTCGACCAGGCCGCATTCGAGGGCCTCGGCGCTGCCGATGGGCTCGCCGCTCGTCATCATCTCCAACGCCTTGGCCGGCCCGGTGACGCGGGGCAGTCGTTGGGTGCCACCGGCGCCGGGCAGCAGGCCGAGCTTGACTTCGGGAAGGCCGAAGCGGGCCCCGGCGTCCGCGACGCGGAAATGGGCGCACATGGCCACCTCGAGCCCGCCACCCAGGGCGGTGCCGTGGATGGCAGCGACGACCGGCTTCACGCAGTCCTCCATGGCGACCTGGGCTGCCTGGAGGCTCGGCGGCTTCGGCGCGGACGAGAACTCGGTGATGTCGGCCCCGGCGATGAACGTCCTGCCGGCGCAGATCAGCACGATGGCGGTGACGGATTCGTCGGCTGCTGCCTGCGTCATGCCGTCCAGGATGCCCTGGCGGACGTGATGGCTCAGGGCGTTGACGGGCGGGTTGTCGATGGTGATGACGGCGACGCGCGCCGGGCCCTCACCTTCGTGTTCGAGGGTTACCGATTCGGTGAGTGCGGTCATCCGCACAGTCAAGCAGCTCCCCGCCGGTCCGCGCGGCGTACCCTGTCGATCCGTGAAGCCATTCGGTCCTCGCTCACTCGACGGCGGTCTCGACCCGGTCCCGGTGGACGGTCGCGGCACGCTCTGGTTGTGTGGCAAGCATGTCGTCGGACCGGACCCCGACGCGGCGCTCGTGAGAGCCGCCGGGTCGGGGCTGATCGTCTGCCTCAACGAGCGACACGAGATCGACGACCGCTATCCCGGTTACGTCCGGTGGCTGCGCTCTGAGGAGCGACGCGGGCTGTGGCACCCGATCCCTGATCTCCATGCGCCGACCGTCGAGGAGATCACGCCGGTCGTCGATCGCATCGTCGAAGCCCTGCCCCACGGCGTCATCATCCACTGCGGGGCCGGCATCGGCCGCGCCCCTACGGTGGCCATCTGCACGCTGATCCGGGTGGGCTACCAACTCGACGAGGCCCTGACCCTCGTCGCCGACCGCCGTCCCATGGCAGGCCCCGAGAGCGGCGCGCAGCGAACTCTTGTCGAGGACTTCGCCGACTCCTTCCCCCGAACCTCGTCCCGACCTTCGTAGAATCACGGGGTGATCGATGTCGAGCGGTATCTGCGTCGGATCGGGCTGACGGACGCGGTGGCGGTCGATCGCGATGGGCTCGAGACCCTGCAACGGGCCCATCTGACCGCGGTGCCGTTCGAGAACCTGCGCGTCGCGGCCCGGGTCGGCGTCAGGACCGACCTGGCATGGTCGTACTCCAAAGTGGTCGAGCAGGGTCGAGGCGGTTGGTGTTTCGAGCTGAACGGTGCGTTCGGTGCGCTGCTCGAAGCGTTGGGCTTCGAGGTGATCCGCATCGGCGCGGCCGTGCAACTGAACGGGCCGACCGAGGTGATCGACCACCTGACGCTGGAAGTCGTACTCGATCAGCCGTACCTGGTCGACGTCGGGTTCGGCGAAAGTTTCTGCCGACCGCTGGCCCTGAACACGCGGGGCCCTCAGGACGGCGGCATCGGCGAGTTCGAGTTCACGCCAAGCCCTCGGGGCACGACCTTGGCGCGCCTCGTGGAGGGCGTTCCCGAGGCACAGTTCCGGTTCAAGCGGGTGGCGTTGGACCTGAAAGACTTCGAACCAGCATCGCAGCACCTGCAGACCGACGAGAACGGCTTCTGGGTCCAGAAGCCATTCGCCACTCGGTTGCTGGGCGAGGGCGGTGATCGAGTGACCTTGCTGAAGGACCGGTTGAAGATCTTGCGCGACGGCGTGACCGAGGAAACCCCGGTCGGTCAGGCGGAATGGCCTTCGGTGTTGCTGGAATGGTTCGAGTTGAGCCCGGTGGCCAGCACCTGAGGAAGCGGACCGCAGTGAAGGACGGTGAGTCGGTCGGTCGAGCGCGTCAGCGCGACGTAGAGGAGGCTGAGGCCCCGCGGTCGAGCCAGGAACGCGGCCGGCTCGACCAACACGACATGGTCGAACTCGAGGCCCTTCGACTGCCAGGGCGTGAGCCATTGCACCTTCGCCTCGCCCGGTAGGCCCGCGGCCACGAGATCGAAGTCGCTCGGGTCGACGGCGATGACCGCGACCCGTCGAGCGCTTCCTTCGTGGGATCGAGCGATCTGGGTCAGTGCATCGGCAAGTCCGACGCCGAGATCGGCGACCTTGCGGACCTCGGGAGCGTGGCCGGTGGACCGAATGGCTCGGGAGGGTTCGAGATCGGGGGCCAGGTCGGCCAGGACGGAGGAGGCGACGTCGTTGATCTCCGCCGGCGATCGGTAGTTGACGGTCAGCTCTCTGTAGGCGAAGTCCTTGACGGTGGCGGGGAGGTGGTCTCGCCACGACCCGGGCTCGCCGGTCGAGCACTGTGCGAGGTCACCGACCACGGTCATCGACAAGCTTCGGGCGCGTCGGGCGATCATCCGCCATTGCATTGGAGTCAGGTCTTGGGCCTCGTCGACGATCACGTGCCCAAACCGCCACGACCGCTGACCGATCGCGAGCTGGGCGACCGATGCGCCGCGGTCCACCAGCGAGTCGGGGTCCTCGATGTGCAGCTCGCCGATCGGGGATCCATCGCTCTCGAAGGCGAAGCCGTCGACCGGTTCGAGGCCGGCCGCCCGGTCATCGGCCGCGCCGAATCCGAATCCGGGTTGGTCACTCATCCTCGTCGTCCTCGTCGTCCTCTTCGCGGTACGGCGGGAGGGTCTCATCGGGGTCGTCGTAGCTGCCGAGGAAGGTGGACAGCTCGTCCTCGTCGAGATCCTCGAGGAAGGCGACCTCGTACGTCTCGAGCTCTCGCTCGGCTGCGTCGAGGTCGATCTCGTCGTCGTCACCGGCGGTTGCCGACGGGCTGCCGGCCGGCGGGGTCTGTTCGGCCATCTCGAACTCGTCGGCCTCGTCGCGTTCGAGGTCCCGAGGGTCGAAGAGGTTCACGTCGGGCCCGCTGAGCAGGTGGAGCAGTTCGTCGAGCAACGGGATGTCGGCCTCACTCCATCGGATGCCGTCGAGTTCAGCCTCGGGTGTCCGCTTCCGGTGCAAAGAATCGACCTCGGCCCGCGCGACCCCGAGTCCGCCGGCGGCCGAACGCAGAAGTGCCCGGCCGCCCAGCAGATCGTTGAGCGCCTGCTCGGGGCTGAGATTGGGCCAGTGGCGGAGTAGAAAATGCTTGACGTCCCGGGAATCGCTGAAGGTGGCGACCGCGTCGTCGGTGTTGGGGAACGCGGGGTCGTAGACCTGCGCGGCCAAAGCCTCGATCACGAGCTCTCGAAGCGCCGCTGCTCCTTCGTTGTGGGTACGGTGCCCCTGAGCTTGTTTGAACAGACGGGCCATCTCGGTGCTGGTGAGCACGACTCGGCGAGACCCATACCAGACGGTCAGCGGGTCCTTCGGCTGACGCTGTCGATCGGTCACCGCCCGAGCCAACATTTTGGCCATCGACGCCCGGCCCTTGATCGCCGCCACCGCCGGAGTGTCGGTGAGGCCCAGCAACACACCGGGGAACAGCTTGGCCGCGGTCACCGAAATGACGCCGGCCTCGCCCAGCGACGGCAGTACATCACGGATGTAGCGAAGGAACTCGGTTGTCGGTCCGACGATCAGGACGCCGGTGTCGCTGAGGTTCGCCCGCTGCTCGTAGAGCAGGTAGGCGGCCCGGTGCAGCGCAACCACGGTCTTGCCTGTTCCCGGCCCGCCCTGCACGACCAGCGGGCCGGTGGCCGGCGCCCGGATCACGGCGTCCTGCTCGGCTTGGATGGTGGCTACGACCGACCGCATCTGGTCGTTCGTCGGCGCAGACACCGACGCCAACAGGGCAGCCTCTCCCCGCAGCGATGTCCCCGCCTCGAGGCTGTCGAGGTCGAAGATCTCGTCGGAGTAGGCCTCGAGCTGGTTGGCGTTGCTGGTGATGCCATCGCCGTAGTGGAACTGGCGGCGCTGGCGGACGGACAGTCGAT
>JAQCHM010000237.1 GCA_027730885.1 Actinomycetota bacterium
AGCCGATCAGACCCGCCGAGACTCACCCCACGCCACGGGCCCCGCTTTTCCGCATCCTGCTAGTGCTTGCTTGGCGCCGGAAGTGGTTTTCGGCTCAGCCAGAACAGCGCCGCCACGGTCAGCAGCGGGGTGACGGTCAGTATGACGGCGAGCCCCACCGAGGACCATTCGTTGGGCTCAAGCGTCGGCGATGGGCCCAGTACCGGTCCCATCGGCGGTGCCGTCGATCCGCCGGGGACATAGCCGGGTCGTACTTGGACGACGCCGCCCTCCAACAGGCTGATATCGGGTGCATCGGTCTCGACAGTGACACCGGAATCGACAGTCGTTGGGGCGGTCGCGTCGTTGGGTTCCTGCGCCGAGACCCCGACAGGCGGAGCGAGCAGCACGGCCGCGCCGAGCCAGACCAGGGCGAGAACGGTCGCCGGACGGGGAGGCGGAGCGCGCTGGGTAGGAAGTCCAACATGGTCTTCCATCGGACTCTGTGCGATCAATGTGAGCACTCTCCCGTGGCGCCGACGCATCGAATCAAAGCCTCCGGTGGCAGACCAAACCAGGCAGCGTCTGGCAAACTCGGACCCATGACCGAAACCGATCTCGTCGACGTTCCCGCCGCAAGCCCCGCGACCGATGACCCCGGCAGGACCGCTGACGCGCTGGCGTCCGACGTGGCGTGGAATCTCGACTCGTTACTCCCCGAGGGGCAGTCGACCGAGACGCTCTTCGACCACGCAGACGAGCTGGCCGACGCGGTGGGCGCGTACCGCGGCCGGGTGGGGGAGCTCTCGAGCAGCGAACTCGTCGAACTCATGCAGAGCCTGGCCGAGATCGGCGAGGTCATGAGCCGGGCCGGCTATCACGCGATGCTCCGTTTCAGCGAGAACACCGCCGACCCCGAGCGAGGCGCCGCGATGCAGCGAATGCAGGAGCGCTCCACGGCCATCGGTACGAAGCTGATCTTCGTCGAGCTCGAATTCGCGGCCGCTGATGACGCCCATGTCGATGCGGTGCTCGACGCACCCGAGCTCGATTTCTGTCGCCACCACCTGCGCAACCTGCGACTCAATCGACCGCACCTGTTGAGCGAAGCGGAGGAGACCATCCTCAACGAGAAGTCGGTGACCGGCGCGGGAGCGTGGGTGCGCCTGTTCGACGAGCTGACGTCGGCCATCGAGATCGACCTCCCGACCGCCGACGGCTGGACCGAGCGAGTCGGACTGGAACGGGGGCTTTCGCTCCTGCAGTCCGCTGATCCGGCGGTTCGCGCCGGTGCAGCGGGCGCGGTGACCGCCGGGCTCGCGCCGGGACTGCGCACCCGGGCCTTCGTGCACAACACGCTCATGGCCGACAAGGCAACCGACGACCGACTGCGCCGATTCGACTCCTGGATCTCGGCCCGCAATCTGTCGAACGAGGCGTCGGACGAATCGGTGCAGGCGCTCGTCGACGCGGTCGTCGGAAGGTACGACATCCCGCAGCGCTGGTACGCGCTCAAGGCTCGCGTTCTCGGCGTCGAACGCCTCAACGATTTCGATCGGATGGCGTCGGTCGCCAACAGTGAGCACACCATCGGGTGGGCCGAGGCGACGACCGTCGTCCGAGATGCCTACGCCTCGTTCTCCGATGAGTTGGCCGGCGTTGTCGGGCGATTCATCGACGAGCAATGGATCGACGCGCCGGTTCGTCCCGGCAAACGTCCTGGCGCCTTCTGCGCGTACACGGTCCCGTCGCACCACCCTTACGTGCTGCTCAATTGGACCGGCCGCGGCCGGGACGTGTTGACGCTGGCCCATGAACTCGGTCACGGGGTCCACGCCTACCTGGCCCGGGAGCAGGGCATCTTCCATCAGTCGACCCCGTTGACGCTGGCCGAGACCGCATCGGTGTTCGGCGAGACCGTCACCAACAACCGGCTCCTCGGCATGTTGGACGACCCTGGTGAGCGGTTCGCCCTGCTTGCATCGACCCTCGAGGACTCCATCGCCACCGTCTTCCGTCAAGTGGCCATGAACCGTTTCGAGGAGCGATGCCACACGCTCCGCCGAGCCGAAGGCGAGCTCTCGGTCGAGCGTTTCGGCGAGGTGTGGGCCGAGACGCAGGGCGCCATGCTCGGAGAAGCGGTCGAAATCACTGAGGGGTACCGCACCTGGTGGTCCTACATTCCGCACTTCATCGGCACGCCCGGCTACGTCTACGCCTACGCCTACGGCCAGCTGTTGGCGCTGTCGGTGTACGCCCGCTATCAGGCTGAGGGCGAAGCGTTCGTCCCCGCATACCTCGAGCTCCTGCGCGCGGGCGGGTCCAGGTCCCCCGAGGCCCTCGGTGAGATGGTCGGCTGCGATCTTGCCGACCCCGCGTTCTGGGACGCCGGGCTCTCCATCGTCGAAGCCCAGCTCACCGCGGCCGAAGCGGCCGCGGTCGCGGCCGGTGGCGCCGATGGGTTGCTTCGGGTGTATTCCGCTAAGCGTATACTCGACGTTGACCCGGTTGACCCGTGTTACGCCACTGGCTCCAGCACCTGGTACCCCGGCTATCTGCGTTTCGGGTCGAACCCGATCAGGAGCGTCAACGTCGCCACCATCGAGGAGTACCTGCGGGGTGTCGTACCCTCTGAGGTTCCCGCCAGCTGGCATCACGAAGCGCTCAAGGCCCAGGCGGTCGCCGCGCGGTCCTACGCCATGGCCGGCGACAACCGCCAGCAGCCCTACGCCGACACCTGCGACGACATTTTCTGTCAGGTGTACGCCGGGTACTTCCGTCTGACGGCAGCGCGCGGCATGGTCGGCACCGTAACCCGAAAAACGCACGCGAGAACGGACGCTGCGATCGCCGCGACCGCCAACATCGTGCGGCTGACCGGCACCGGCGCCGTCGCCCGTACCGAGTTCTCCAGCAGTACCGGCGGATACACCGCCGGGGGCACTTTCCCCGCAGTTGTCGACGCGGGAGACGCGACCGCGTCCAACCCCAATCGGGCCTGGTCGACCACCGTCGATCTGCGGCCGTTCACCACGTCCCAGAACAAGGGCGAACTGGTCAGCATCGACGTCGTCCGGACCGGCCTGGGTCCCGACGGAGGGCGGGTAACCTCGGTCACCTTCCGCTTCACCGGTGGCACCACCACCATGACCGGTGACGCTGCCCGCCGGGCTTTGCGCCTCAAGTCTGACTGGTACACGTTCGGCTGCTCGTTGGAGACGAGTTGTCCGGCTTCGAACTACGTCAACGCCAGTTACCAGCTCTTCGTTCGGCGTCACCCGTCGGATGGCGAGCGATCGGTTTGGGTCGAGAAGCTGCGGCAAGGCGCGCCCCGAGCCACCCTGACCCAGGCGCTCGCCGGATCCGACGAGTGGGCCGGGGTCATGATCGATGACCTCTACGTGGACGTCTTCGGTCGGCCCGCCGATGCCGGCGGCAAAGCGTACTGGCTGGGCCGGATGCGGTCCGGGCTGCGGTTCGAGGCGATGGCTGCCAACTTCTACGGCTCCGCCGAGTACTTCCAGCGTTCGGGCGCCACCAACGTGGGTCTTGTGACCGCGCTGTACGCCGACATCCTCGGTCGGGCTCCCGATGCCGGTGGGTTGGCTTACTGGGCCGGTTTGTTGGATCGGCGACGCGCCACACCGGGCGGCGTCTCGAGCGGCTTCTACGCGTCGATCGAATCACGCGAGGACCGAGTCCGACGGGTCTACCTCTCGGTGCTCGGCCGAGAGCCCGATGCCGCCGGTGGAGCATATTGGGCCAACTCGCTGCTGTCGGTCGACGATGTCAGGCTCGCCGCCCTCCTCGCGACCTCTACCGAGTTCTACGTTCGGGCCCAGGGCTAGCCCCACCCGCTGCGTCCGAAGGCCTCAGACGGCGGTCGCCGCGATGCCGTGACGAAGCTGGGCGGCCGCTCTGGCCCAGGTGAACGAGTGGGGCACGTCCCGCGCCCGCTCGAGGATGCCGGCCCGGAGCTGATCGTCGCCCAGTATCTGCTCGATCCCGTCGGCCAGCGCCTTCGGAGTGGGGTCGACCACCAGCCCGGCGCCGGTCTCCTCGACCAGGTCGACCAAGCCGCCTCCGTCTCGGCACACGATGACCGGGCGCTGCCACAACATGGCTTCCAGTGCGGTCAGGCCGTAGTCCTCGCGGAATGCCGGGGCGACGACCACCGACGCTGCGGCGTACGCGCGGTTGCGTTCGTCGTCGCTCACGTTTCCGAGGAAGCGGTTCGGTGACCCCTCGGGCTGGGTTCGCCGGGTCTTCTGGTCGCGGACGGCCTGCATCCAGAAACGCTCGGGGTTGGGATCGGCCGCGAGCGAGGGGTCTGCGACGATGCGCTCGTCGAGGCCACGAACGAAGTCGAGCCGACCTCCGGTGCCGATGAACTCGATGGTGCGGCCGCGGCCGGGCCGTCCGGCGAGCAGGTGTCCCGTTGCGACCAGCAGCTCGGTTCGTTTGGGCCATTCGTGGCGACTGACGCACACGATCGGTCCGTGAGGCGACCAGGCCGGTGGGTCCTCGGGCACCTCGGTGAGCGCCGGCGCGTGCAGTAGCGAGGTGCGGCTCGCCGGTATCGACCAGTATTCGGCCAGCCGGGAGCTGCACTCGCTCGATCCCGCCAGCCAGTGTTTGACGTTGCCCACGAAGGCCCGGTCGATGGCCTGTACCTCCTGGCCCGCGATCTGGTGCAGCCGGGGAGGGATCTCGCCCATCCGGCCGTATCGCTCGGAGAGGTCGTAGAACACCCGGGCCTGGTGGTAGAAGAGGGCGAGGACTCGAGGATGGTCGGCGAGGAAGGTCGGCGGTTGGGTGCTGAGCACCAGGTCGTAGCGGCTGAGGTCGAGGCGACGAACGTCCTCGACCAGTGCGGCGTAGGTGAAGAATCCCGGATACTCACGCCACACCTTGGCCGCGGTGCTGTTGCCCCAGACTGCTCGAGGCCAGAGCAACGCGGGGAGCGCCTGTTCCTCGACCTGGTGACCATCCTCGACGAGGAGGCCCACGATACGTTCGAGCAGTCGCTCGAAGCCGCCCGTCACGCCGTAGTCGGGTTTCACCACCGCAATCTTGAGGCGCCCTTTGGTCACTGGTGTTCCAGCTCGGACCGGGCTTCCAGCTCGTCGAGGCGGTCCTGCAGACGTTGGTTGTCCTTGCGGAGGACTTCGACCTTGACCGCCAACTGCGTGACCGCTTCGATCATGGCCTCGTTGTAGTTCAGCTGCTCGTTGGAGATGAGTTGTCCGGCTCGCACCAAGACCCGCTTCGGGAACCGGAGCCGGGCAGTGTCGGGGATGAGGCGTCCCACATGCCGATTCTCGGTGGCCTGCCTGATACTTTCCTGGATGAGAGGGTCCACGATGGCTTCTTTCGAACTTGGGGCGATGGTGCGGGCCGCTCGGCCGACCGAGCGGATGGTTGCTTCGATGGGGTCGATGGGCGGCGGCGGGGTCTCGGCCAGGATGACGGGACTCCGAGGTCGCGACGACGTCCTCGCTCCGGCCGAAGCGGAATTGATCCCGGCTGTCGAGAGTATGAAGCCGGTCCAGGCGCGAGCCAGGTGTCGCCAATCGAAGCGTTGCTCGACCAGCGC
>JAQCHM010000238.1 GCA_027730885.1 Actinomycetota bacterium
GAGCGACTCGATGGGGTCGAGCCCGCTGCGGGCGATGATGAATTGGAACAACGGCGGAACTGTCCACGCGTTGCGGTCGATGGTGGCACCGCACCCGTCGGGCAGGATGCGCGGGAGGTTGTCGATGAGCCCACCTCCGGTGATGTGGGCCAAGCCGTCGATCAGACTGGCGTCGAGCGCCGCGGTCAGCGGCGCCAGGTAGCTGCGGTGCACGGCAAGCAGGGCGTCGCCGATGGACTCACCGTCGCCGCCGGGCAGCGGTTGGCGGAGGTCGAGTTCGGCCACGACCTTCCGGGCAAGGCTGTACCCGTTGGTGTGCAGACCCGACGATGCCAGACCCACCAGGACATGGCCCGGCGCGATGCCGGCCCGTGGGAGCAGACGGCCACGCTCCACCGCGCCCACGAGCGTGCCCGAGATGTCGACCGCCCCGGCGACCAGCACGTCGGGCATCTCGGCCGTCTCACCACCCAGGAGCACGACACCGTTGTCCCGGCAAGCCTCGGCCATACCGTCGACCACCCGTCCGACGATCTCGGGATCGAGTGTGGCCGACGCCACCGTGTCGAGGAAGAAGAGCGGACGAGCCCCTTGCACGAGGACATCGTTGACTCCGTGGTTGACGATGTCGGCACCGCATCCCTCCCACCGGTCGAGTTTCTCGGCGATGAGGGTCTTGGTTCCGACCCCGTCGGTCGACGCGACCAGCAACGGCCGATCCATCGCCACCAGCGCCGCGATGTCGAAGACCCCGCCGAAACTGCCCAGGCCGGCCACCACCCGGGCGTCGTGAGTGCTCTTCACCGAGGCCGCGATGCGTGCCGTCGTGGCTGCTCCGGCGCTAAGGGATACACCGGCTTGTTCGTACGGGTCGCGCTGCAAGTGTCTCCATCCGATGTCGGAGCGGGCGAACAGGTGCGATCCGTCGACGGTGATCTCGTTCACGACGGCATAGGCGGCATCCAGGGCGGCGGCGAGTTCGTTGCCGACGCCGACGACGTTGAGGACGCGGCCTCCCGAGGAGACCGCCCGACCCGAGGCATCGACCGTGGTCGAACCGTGCAGCACGGTGGCGTCGGCGGTGCTGCGAACGACCGGAATCGGCAGATCCTTGATCGGAGCTGCGGGGTAGCCCTCAGCGGCAACGACGACGGCCGCAGCCGCGCCGGGTCGAATGAGCAGATCGATGTCGGCCAGCCGGCCGTCGAGACATGCCTGGATCACGTCGAGGAGGTCCGAGGCGAGCAACGGAAGCTGCACCTGGGCCTCGGGGTCTCCGAAGCGGCAGTTGTACTCCACGAGGCGCGGCCCTTCTGGAGTGAGCATCAGGCCGGCATACAGCATCCCGACGTACGGGGTTCCCTCGCTGGCCATGGCGTCGACCGCCCGCTGCAGGAAGCTGACCGTCAGCTCGTGCCACAGCGCCGCGTTGACGCTGGGGACGGGTGCGAACGCCCCCATCCCTCCGGTGTTGGCCCCGGTGTCGCCCTCGCCGACCCGCTTGTGGTCCTGCGCCGGCGGAAGGGCCCGCACCGTGTGTCCGTCGCAGAACCCAATGAGCGAGATCTCCTCTCCCTCCATGCGTTCCTCGAGCACGATGGTGCTGCCCGCTGTCCCCAACGTCTGCCCCGACAGCATCTCGAAGATGGCTCGCTCGGTCTCGACCCGGTCGGCAGGGACGACGACGCCCTTGCCCGAGGCCAGACCGTCGGCCTTCACGACGACCGGTTTGCCGACCTCGTCGAGCCAGGCCAACGCTTGGCCCACGTCGGTGAAGGTGGCCGAACGAGGACCGGGAATGCCGTGCCGGTTGGCGAACTGTCGGGTGAACGCCTTCGACCCCTCGAGCCGGGCCGCAGCGGCGCTGGGCCCGAAGCAAGGGATGCCCGACGCCAGCAGGTCGTCTGAAAGTCCGGCGACGAGGGGTGCCTCGGGGCCGATGATGACCAGATCGATGCGTTCGGACTCACAGAAGTTCAGGATCTCCTGGTGGTCGTCGAGATCGAGGTCGACGTTGTGGGACGCCGTCCCCGCGTTCCCGGGAGCGACGAAGAGTCGCCGATCCGGTTCGCGCAAGAGGGCCTCCGCGATGGCGTGCTCTCGGCCGCCCGAACCCAACAAGAGGATGTTCAACCGAGTACTCCATCGAACCGCTGTTTGCTGGATGCGAGCGACAGCTGCACCGGAAGGGGGTAGTTGCCGGTGAAGCAGGCATTGCAGTAGCCGTCGTCGCGTCCGATGGCCTTCATCATCCGGTCGAGCGACAAGAACCCCAGACTGTCCGAACCGATGTGTGCGTTGATCTCGGGCACCGACAGTTGATGGGCGATGAGCTCCTCGTAGGTCCCCATGTCGACGCCGAAGAAGCAGGGGTGAGCGATGGGCGGGCAGGTGATCCGCACGTGCACTTCGAGCGCTCCGGCGTCCCGCAGCATGCGAATGAGCGGACCGGAGGTGGTCCCTCGGACGATGGAGTCGTCGATCACGACCAGTCGCTTGCCGCGGATGTTCTCCTCGAGCGTGTTGAACTTGAGCGCTACCCCGCTCCGACGAAGTTCGTCCGTGGGTTCGATGAACGTGCGGCCGATGTAGCGGTTCTTGACGAAGGCCTCGTTGTAGGCAATACCCGAAACCGCCGAATAGCCGATGGCGGCCGGCATCGACGAGTCAGGCACCGGAACGACGACGTCCGCTTCGACGGGATGCTGGCGGGCGAGCTCCTCGCCGAGGCGCTGGCGAACCTGGTGTACGGACAATCCGTCCCAGACCGCATCGGGCCGGGAGAAATAGATGTGCTCGAAGGTGCACCTCGCCTGGTGCTCCTTCGGCGACATCGCCTGCAGGGTCCGGACGACGTCGCCTTGGAGGACGACGATCTGGCCGGGGGCGATCTCCCTGACCGTGTCACACCCGAGCGTGCGCAACGCACCCGTCTCCGACGCAACGGCATGACCACCACTCGGCAGATGACCGAGTGAGAGCGGTCGGAAACCCCATGGATCTCTGACCGCGATCACCTTGGTTCCGGAGATGATCACCAGGGAGAAGGCGCCCTCCCACTCGGGCATCACCTTGGCCAGCCGCTCCTCCCAGTTCTCGCCCTCGGTTGCGGCCAACATGAGGGCCAGGACCTCGGAGTCCGAGGACGACCGGAGTCCCGCCCCTCGGGCCAACAGCCTCTTTCGCAGTTGATCGGCGTTGACCAGGTTGCCGTTGTGGGCAAGGCCCAACGGACCGTGCAGGGTCTCGACGACGAAGGGCTGCACGTTCCGTTCGGAGTTCGAGCCGGTCGTGCTGTACCGCGTGTGGCCGATACCGAGCCCGCCGACCAACGGAGCGAGGGCTCGGGGATCGAAGACCTGGCTGACCAAGCCGGTGTCCTTGTGGACCCGTACGGCCCGCCCGTCGGAGACGGCGATGCCAGCTGCTTCCTGACCCCGGTGCTGCAACGCGTAGAGGCCGAAGAAGGCCAGACGGGCCGCGTCGCCGCCGCGAGTCGAGATGCCGATGACACCACATTCCTCGGAGGGTCGGTCGAGGTCGGACCCGATCTGATACGTCATGCGTTCGGTCCCGTCCTGTCGTCCGTCGGGTGGTCGGCCGGTTGGTCAGACCGAACGATGTCGCCCAGACCGTCGAGCGTTCGGTGCAGTCGCTCATCGAGCGGTTGTTCGCCCGACACGAACGGGAGCCCGGTCAGCCGTTCATAGAGGTCGACGTACCGACTCGACGTCTCTGACCACACCGCAGGGTCCAGCTCGGGAGGCGGGCCATCGCCGCGATAGCCCGCGGATCGGAGCGCCAAGCGGACCGCCTCCTTGTCGAAGCCGTCGGGAGCGTCTCCGGCGGCGAGCCGTGCGTCGAGCGACGCGGCGTCCCAGTACCGGGAGGAGTCGGGCGTGTGGACTTCGTCGATGAGCAACAAACCGCCGTCGGGAGCAAGCCCGAACTCGTACTTCGTGTCGGCCAGTACGAAACCGGCCGCCTCGGCGATCTTGCAGCCCCGCTCGAACACCGCCAGGGCGACATCTTGCATCTGGTTCCAGAGCGAACCCTCGACCAAACCACTGGCCACGACCTCCGCCGACGTGATGGGTTCGTCGTGGCCACCGGCCTGGGCCTTTGTGGTCGGGGTGATGATGGCGTGGGGCAGCGGGCCATGAGGCATCAGGCCATCCGGGAGTTCGTGGCCGTAGAGAAGGCGTTCTCCGGCCAGGTACCTCGGGAGGATCGAGGTCGATGTGCTCCCGGTCAGACGAGATCGGACGACGACCTCGACCGGCAAAGGAGTGGCGTCGATGACGATGGACGCGTTCGGGTCGGGCACCGAGAGGAGATGGTTGTCGACCAGGTCGGCAGTGTGCTCGAACCACCAAGCGGCCAACTGGTTCAGCACCTGCCCCTTGTGCGGGACCAGCCCGATCACCCGATCGAACGCGCTGAGACGATCGGTGGTGATGAGGAGGCGACGCCGGCCGGGAAGGGGCCAGGCCTCACGGACCTTCCCCGAGACTCGACCCGGCAGGTCCAATTCGAATTCGGACAGCGACCACACTGTGCCTAGGGCTCCCACGCCGGTCATTGTGGCGCTCCCAACTCCGATCACCACGGCCTAGCGGGCAATGTCTCGGCGATTCGGTCCGATTCTCGTCACGACAACCGCGTGGCGTGACCCATCTTGCGCCCAGGGCGAACCTCCGCCTTCCCGTAGAGGTGCACGAGGGTTCGAGGTTCCTCGAGCAAGGCAGGGAGGGAGTCCACATCGTTGCCGATGAGGTTGCGCATCTCGCAGGCCGAATGCAGGCCGGGATCGACGACAGGAGCACCGGTCACGGCTCGTACATGCTGCTCGAACTGCGACACGACACAGGCAGCCTCGGTCCAGTGGCCGGAGTTGTGGACACGTGGCGCGAACTCGTTGGCCAACAGGTGGTTCCCCACCCCCGACAGGACGAAGAACTCGAGCCCGAGGACGCCGACGTACTCGAGTGAATGCAGCAATCTGGTGGTGTGAGCGACGGCCTCCGCCTCGATCTCCGGACCCCATCCGTGGGGGACGGTGGAGGTCGCAAGGATGCCGTCACGGTGGACGTTGCGAGCCGGAGGGAAGCACACGACGAGCCCTGAGCGGTCACGGGCGCCGATGACCGAGAGCTCACCGTCGAAGGCAACCAGAGCCTCGGCGATGAGAGCGTCCGGGGAAGCGTCAGGATCGCAGCCCAGATCGACGAAGAGGCGTTCGGCGGCGTCGAGACCGATCGATCCGTCGACGCGCGTCTGGCCCTTGCCGTCGTAGCCGAAGCGGCGAGTCTTCACGATCGCCCTGCCGCCCAAAGCATCCACGACACGGTCGACGTCTGCGGGGGAGGTCAGCGGCAGAAACGGCGCGGTCGGTACGCCGATGTCGTTCAGGTAGCGTTTCTCGACCAGCCGGTCCTGGGCCTTCAGCAGCGCCAGCGGCGCGGGCGCGACCATCACCCGGTCGGCCAGCGCGAGGGTGGTCTCGACCGGCACGTTCTCGAACTCATAGGTGACCACGTCGACCAACGACACCAGCTCGCCAAGGGCGTCG
>JAQCHM010000239.1 GCA_027730885.1 Actinomycetota bacterium
CCTTTCTCGGCTGTGTGTGAAGCTCGACTTCCTCACCGGTGTTCTGTCCAAGGCCCTTCGGGCCACCGGCACCCGCGATTTCCGGGGGGGGGGGTGGGGGGGCAGGCCAACCTCGGTGAGGTCATCGCCATCCGCAACCTGATGTGGGGCCTCAGCGACGCCATGTGCAAGTCGCCGGATCCATGGGAGAACGGCGCAGTGCAGCCCTCCATGCTCTACGGCATGGCCTACCGCACGTTCATGCCCATGTTCTACCCCCGGATCAAGGAGATCGCCGAGCAGGTCGTCGCCTCCGGCCTCGTCTACGTCAACTCCAACGCAGCCGATTTCAAGTCGAGCGAGATCCGCCCCTATCTCGACAAGTACGTCCGAGGCTCGAACGGGATCGAGGCCATCGACCGGATCAAGATCATGAAGCTGCTGTGGGACGCCGTCGGCAGCGAGTTCGGCGGACGGCATGAGCTCTACGAGCGCAACTACGCCGGCAACAACGAGCAGATCAAGTTCGAGAACCTGGCGGTGGCCGAAATGAGCGGCCTGACCGACGTCCTCGAGGGCTTCGCCGAGACCTGCATGTCCGAGTACGACCTCGACGGCTGGACCATGCCCGGCTTCATCAATCCCGGCCCCGACGTCTCCCTCTTCGGGCGGGATTGGCAGTAGTCAGGCGGAATCCGAACGAGACCGTGAAGCGGCCCGGATCCAGCGGGTCCGGGCCGCTTCGCGAAACAGCGCGACCGTGCCGGCAAAGGCTACGGCGTTGTAGCCGAAATGCAGGACCGTGTCGGAGATGCCGAGCGCCCGATCACCGATTCCGGGACACGGGCACCCGTTGTTCTGGATCACGTTGGCGATGATCACCACGTGCTCGACGACGTGCCAGGTCTCGAGCCCCAGCCCGAGCACCGCGAACACCGAGACGCCCCAGACGGGAAGCTGCAGGAGCAGTCCCGCCCGCCAGAGGGCGAACCCGACCGCGTACAGCGACAACAGGTACCAGGCGTTGAACACCAGGTGCAACCACTCCTCGGTACCCTGGAACTTGAAGACGTATCCGAGCAAGCCGAAGGCATCGTCATCGGCCACGCCGAACAGATACACCTGGGCGAGCTGGATCACGTGCTCGACGACGTGGATCCCCTGGATGGCCACGATGGTGGTGAAGAAGAGGGCGAGGCCTCGGAAGGTGGTTCCACCCTCCGAGGCCGGCCGGTAGCTCGTCGCCAGCATCGACTACAGCGGATCGCAGATGGAATTGACGACAGGAGTGGTCACCGGGTCACCGTGCATCCACTGGACCGACGTAATCAGGAATGCATTCGTATTGGCGTCGAATGAGGTCGTGCCCTTGAACCCGTTGGTGAGGTTGGCCGGACCGTTCCCCGCGAGCGAGAACTGATCCACCATCGTCCCGATGAACAGATTGGGCGAGGCAACGCTGTTCTGCTGTTCGTTGATGTCGCCGTAGTGGAAGTGATACACGTTGCCGTGGTTGTCGTAAGCCGACCCGCTCGCCTGAGAGACGATATGCAGCGAGGTGACCCCGTCCTTCTCCTTGGCGATGACTGTGTCCGTGAGCGTGCCCTCGCCCCAGACCGTGGTGCCATCGGGCAAGTGCGGACACTGCTCGGATGTGAGTTCCCAAGTGACAGGTATGACCGCCCGTTCGACCGGCGACTGGGATGCCGCCGTGGGTATGACCGCGGCGATGGTCAACACCGCCAGGGCCGTCACCGAGCCCAAGAGTCGTTTGATCATGACACTTACCCCCCGTTCGTGCCTCCCAGCCGTTGGAAGGACTTACCGACGCAGGAGCACCATGAACGACGGGGGTTTCAGAAACCTTTCAGAACGAGCGCGCCGGTCAGATTTTGGCTGTTCGGAGCGCTCGCCGGGCGTCAGGGGACGCAGGGCTAAGGGACAAGGAGGACTTTGCCCGTGGTGCCTCGGCCCTCCAGCATCTCGTGGGCCAAGCGAGCGTCGCGGAGCGCGACGCGTTCACCGATCCGAACATCGAGTCGGCCTTCGGCGATCCAACGAAACAGATCCGTCGAGCGGGCTTCAAGAGCCTCGCGGGTGGCCGTGTAATCGGCCAGCGTCGGTCGCGTCAGGAACAGCGAGCCCCCCTGCATGAGCTTGAGCGGGAGTACCGGATCGACCGGGCCGGATGCGTTGCCGAACGTGACCATCATGCCCTTCGGCTTGAGCACGTCCAGACCGCGAAGGAACGTGTCCTTGCCGACGCCGTCGAACACCACGTCGAGGGGACGTTTGCCGGCGATCCGTTCGACTTCGTCGCCGAAGTCGACGTCACGGTAGAAGATGACGTGGTCGGCCCCTGCGCCGCGAACGAGCGGCTCCTTGTCCGCGCTTCCGATGGTGGTGAAGACCTCGGCGCCACGGATCTTGGCGATCTGGATGAGCAGCAGGCCGACCCCTCCCGCCCCGGCGTGCACGAGGCATCGGTGACCAGGCTCGAGCGGGAACGTGGAGCTGGCCAGGAAATGCGCCGTCATGCCCTGGAGCATGACGGCTGCGGCCAGCTCGAGCTCGACGCCCTCGGGCACCGCCAACGCTCGCGAAGCAGGAACGACGACCTTGGTTGCGTACGAGCCCAGCGCGCCAGTCCACGCGACACGGTCGCCGACGGCGAAGCCCTCGACTCCGGCCCCGACCGCGCTGACCACGCCGGCTCCCTCAACGCCGGGTATGAACGGCAACGGCATCGGGTAAAAGCCACTTCGGTGGTAGGTGTCGATGAAGTTCAACCCCGCAGCCGCTAGGTCGACACGGAGCTGTCCCTCGCCGGGGGTCGGGTCGTCCAATTCGACCCATTCGAGCACTTCGGGGCCGCCGGTTGTCCGGGCTTGGATGGCGTGCATGGTTATGCCTGCTCTCACATGTCGATCGCGTTGCGGGTGGACTGGACCACTTCGCCGAACTCAGCTCGGCAGAGCTGTCCGAGTTCGGCGAGATAGGGTTCCAGGATATAGGCGGTGAGCGTCTCGGCTTCCAGGCGCTGGGCCCGCACCTCTTCAGGATCACGGAACGGGCCTTGGAGACCCATGGACTCGGCGTAACCCGGACCGGTGCGGGGTGGTGCGTTGGTCGACGCGAGGATTGCGTCGAGGGGCGTGATGCCGCACGCGATGACCGCATTGATGTGCGCCGCCGCCCGCATCTCTCTCAGCACATGGGTGGTCAAGGCCACTCGAGCGCCGATGTCCTGCGGCCTTGGTCGGATGTGCCAACCGGTGAACAGGGCGCCGAGCGCGGCCGGTGCAGCGTCGGCGATCCTGCGTCCGAGCACATCGATCGTCTCGAGCGCGCCATGGTCGAAACTCGGAGTCAGGACACGCTCACGCCACTCGTGGATGCGTCCGGAGTAGTGATCGACGACGTCGAGCGCGCTGAGGCCGCGCGGGATGGCGGCCCACGCCTCTTCGACGTGGTGCGGAGCGTGAAAAGCCAGCGCTCCGGCCGCCACCTGCCAGGGACAATCGCCCAGCACACCCGATCGTCCGACGACCCAGAACTGCCGACCGGTCCGAAAGCCCAACTCCACGCCGTAGGCGTCGGTTGCGTCGGCAATCATCCAACCGCGGGTGAACTGCTGAATGGGTTTGAACACCCGCTCGACGGTCTCGGGGACAGTTGCCATGGATTGCGCCTTCGGATCGAGTGCTGGGCTGGCGGCACCGCGAGCTGCGGTAGCGTCAGGCCATGACCGCATATTTGATTGCTCGGGTCGAGGTGACGGACCCGGTCCAGTACGAGGGCTACAAGAAGTTGACACCGGCCGCCGTCGAAGCGGCAGGAGGCAAATTCATCGTTCGCGGAGGTGAGCCCGAGACCCTCGAGGGTGAGCCCGAGACTCGCCGCGTCGTCGTGATCGAATTCGACACGACCGATGCCGCGAAGGCCTTCTATGATTCTGCGCTCTACGTCGAGGCCCGCCAGGTACGTGACGGCGCGGCCGACATGCAGATGGTGGTCCTCCCGGGTGTCTGAAACCGGGCCTGCCTGAAACCGAGGCGCGACGATCAGCCGCTGAACACTTCGTAGTCCGTCGTGTCGACCAGAAGCTTCTCTTCGGGCAGCACGACGGCGTAGTTGAGAGCCGCGTTGATGTCTTTCTCCCAGACCTCAGCCGGAAGTTCGTAGAGAACCTCGACGCCGTAGCCGTTGGGATCGTTGATGTAGACGCTGTGGGTCATGCCATGGTCCACGCGAAGGTTCATCTTGACCCCTTGGTCCTTCAGGAACTGCACCTGCTCGAGCCACGAGGCCCTGTCGGGGTAGGTGATGGCGATGTGGTTGACCGCGCATGCGCCTTCGAACATGCTCCACTGCTCGGGCGGCGCCGGCAGGCTCGGGCGCTCGACCAACGCGAGGTCGTGGTGGTTCACGTCCTCGACGACGCCGCTGTAGAACTGCATGTTCATGCTGGGGATGCCATCCTCTCGGGGGGAGAGCTTGCCCACCTGCTTGAAGCCCAACAAGGTGCTCCAGAAGTTGTGCGACTCGTCCATGTCCCGCACGTTGAGCACGAGATGATTGATGCCGCGCGGCGTAACGGCCTCGGTCCGCTTGTTGATGGTTTCGGCTGACATGGGAGAACCCCCCTTGTTTTCAGTTGGTTGGTTGTTGCTGGATGAGTTGTTGCCGGATGACAGAGGCTACACCGCCTCGATGGCTGGCTTGATCTCGGCCGCGATCGACTGGGGAATGTCGTCCTCTTCGTGGCAGAAGTGCTCGAAGACGACCTCATCGAGGCCGAGTTCGTGCAGTTGGCCGACGTGATCGACGAGTTGCGCGGCGCTGCCCAGCCACGGGCCGTGGCCGGCCGCGATGGCATCGTCGAGGGTGATTCCGGAGCCTTCGGGCGCCATCATGTCGAGGAATCGTCGCAGGGCCAGGGCCTCAGTGCGGGCGTCCGGGCCAATAGTTGCGAACAGCAGCATGGAGCGACGGATCTCCGAAAGGTCGCGGCCGACGTCAGCGCAATGACGTTCGAGTGCCTCCCCTGTCTTCTTGTACGCATCGAGCGACAGCGGTGTGGCGTTCCACTCGTGGGCGGACTCAGCGACGATACGAAGCGTCCGCTTCGGACCCGATCCACCGATCAGGATCTGGGGTCGCCCGGCCGGCGGGTGGGGCTTGGAATTGGTGCCGTCGATCTCGTAGTACGTGCCCTTGAACGTGCCCGACTCCGAGTACCACAGCTCCTTCATGAGCGCGATGGTCTCTTGTAAGCGGTCGTAACGCTCGGGCGCTGGCGGAAAGGGGAGGCCGTAGATGCGGTGCTCGTCGGGATACCAGCCGGCACCGAGTCCCAGGACGAAGCGACCGCCCGACAGGGCGTCGAGTTCCTGGGGCATCCGACCGACGTTGACCGGCTCGCGGAAGGTGATCGGAGTGACCAGCGGGCCGAAACGGATCTTCGTGGTCTCCTGGGCCGCCATCACGAAGTGAGGCTGACCCCGTTTTCCGGAGTGTGGTTTAGTGTTGGTCAGGCTGCCGGCCGGTTCAAGTATTGAA
>JAQCHM010000001.1 GCA_027730885.1 Actinomycetota bacterium
GGGGCTTGCAGAATCTCGCAGAATGCCTTAGCGCTAGGAAAAACGTGTGGCGACGCGGAGGGCTACGGGCGCTCTCTGGGCGGGCCGGCTTGGGTGAATCGGGTGCCCTCGGGGTCGTTGGCCCACGCGGCAGGTTGCTCCCAGGCATCGTCGTAGACGAGTTCTTGGAGGGGGCGACGGCGTACGGGGCCGTGGTTGCCTTGGGGTTTGCCGAGGGGGATCGTGGCCGCGATGGTGACCTCTTCGGGTATGCCGATGAGTTGGCGGAGTTCGTTCTCCACCATGCGATGCCAGCCGGTCATCACCCCCCCGTAGCCCAAGGCCCGCGCCGCGAGCAGCAGGTTCTGACACGCGGGGAAGATCGAGGCGCCGTCCTGGAAGGCGCGGTGACGTCCGCGGATGCAGCCGAGGACCACGACGGGGGTCTGCTCGAAATGGTCGACGAAGTGTTGCATCGCCCGGGCCGTACGCGCCTTGGGGCTGTTCTCGGCGGCTCCGCTCCCCTGGTCGTAACCGTCGTCGCTCCGCTTCTCCGACCAGCCTTTGCGGAAGGCTTCGCCCAGCAACGCCTTGGCCTGCAGCGCGATGGGTCCGTCACGCAGCACCACAAAGCGGAAGTTCTGCCGGTTCGAGCCGGTGGGGGCGCGGGTCGCCGAGAAGAGCATCGTCGCCAGGTCCTCGTCGAGAATCGGGTCGGACGTGTAGCGGCGGATGGAACGGGTGGTGGCCAAGCCCTCGAGCAGGGGAAGCGGAGGAGGCGGAGCGAACTCGGTCGGCTCCTCCTTGGGCGACGCGGTGTCGTGAATCACCGGGACACGATCGCACGGATGCAAGGAAGGGACCAGCCAGCATTCCAGGCAACCAGTAGCGTCAGCCGATGCTCGCTCGCCGGGACCGACGGGGTCACCTCGCCGCCGTCCCCGGGGCTCAACCAGGCCAAGGGTCGGAATTCGGCCATTGCCACCAGGACGGCGAAACAGACGAAGACGAACGGGTGATCGCCCAAGTAGGCGTCTGCGGGTGTGTGAAGCGCCATCGAGACCAAGAGCGCGAGAGCAGACCCGATTACAGCTATGAGGTAAAGGGGAAAGCTGAGACGCTTGGTCATTCTTTGGTCTGGTAATTGTTCGTGGCGGCGCGGCCGCCCGACGATGGTCAGCGAGATGGCCGTGTAGTTACTGTCGGCACTTCTCGCTGGTTCCTAACGAAATCGACACCCGATGTTTCCATCGGGTGTCGCGTCTGCCGATCGAGTCGGCGAGGGGGAGTTCCCTAGAAGGGAGGGTTCACCACTTCAGGGGCGCACCGAGGGAAGCGACGAGGCCGGCGAGGGTGACGACTGCGGTGGTGGCGTTGACGGTGAACTTGGTCTTGAAGGTCATGATGGGTTCCTTTGTTGTTTCGATTGTTTGGGCTGCGTTAGACGAACTGAAGGGGGCTGGGCAGGCTGTGCGTGTGGTCAATTACCACTTGCGGGGGGCGCCGAGTGACGCCACCGCGAGCATCAAACTGGCGACTGCCGTGGCGGTCCTGCCGTAGCTGAGGTTCCGAACTCGATTCATGTGGACTCCTTGTCGTGATGGTTGCTTTGCCGCTGGCCAATGCATCGACGACAACCCTCTCGAGCTAAATAGGTTCATCGACTCTCCACGGCTGAGCACGCTCACCCAACGCGGCCGCGCCGGCACTCGCCCGATCGTCGGAGCCACCGAGTGCCGCCCAACGATCTTCGATGGTCAGGCCGACCGGAACCATCCGGCGATGCTGTACCGAGAGCGCTGCGCGGGGAGCACCTCGTGGGGTACCTCCTCGCTCAGGAAGACGACCAGGCGACCGTAGATCGGGGCAACCGTTCTGCTACCTTGCGCGTCGGGCTCTGACGCCGACGGTGCGTAGAGAACCAGCGCGCCGCCGTCGTCGCTCGCCCACGCCCGGTTGAGGTAGAGCACGGTCGAGACTCGCCGGCTCGCCCCGCCGCGGAAGGCATCGCGGTGTCGCTGGTAAAAACTGCCGGCTGGGTACCAGGCGAGATGGCACTCGTACTCGAACAGCCCGAGGAACAGCGTCCGGTTGAGCTCGTTGCGCAGCGACTCGATCCAGTCGAAGTACGAGCGGGTGATCGCATCGTCGGGATCGAGCCAGAGAATGCGGTCGTTTCGCAACGATTCGTGGAGGCGGTCGTTTCCCCGGCCAACGCCGCCGAAGGCGAAGTCATCGATGGGCTGTCGCCGAGCTCGAGACCAGAGAGCATCGACGAGCTCGGGTGGCAGGGCCTCGTCGACCACCGCCACACCGTGGTCCGCGAGGCTATCGATGACCTGCGCCGCCACCTCGGCCGAGATCCGGGCCACCCCCCCTGTCGTCACGTCGGGAGCGTACCCAGCGCCTCGGTCAGCTCGACCGGTCACGAGTGGCCGAGTCACCGACCACCAGCTCGCCGAGCAGCGGTCGATCCGTTCGACGGACAGGGCGGCCGTCTGATAGCACGGGCAGGCACACATTCCGTCACCCGGTGACACGTCGAGGAGGACCGCCATGCTGTTCGAGCTACGCCAGTACCGCTGCCACGAGGGCCAGCGCGACAATTGGGTTCGCTACATGGAGGAGGTCATCATCCCGTTCCAGGTGAGCAAGGGAATGGTGATTGCCGGCAGCTTCACCGGCGAGGACGAGGACAACCTGTACATCTGGATCCGCCGGTTTGCCTCCGAGGAGGAGCGGGCGGCCCTGTACAAGGCCGTCTACAAGAGCGACACCTGGGTCAACGACATCTCCCCCAAGATCCCCGAGATGCTGGACCGGGAACAGATCAAGGTCACCCGGCTCATCCCCACTGCCAAGTCGATCATCAGCTGACCCAACGTTCCGGGCGGCGGGACGCGCTCCGATGGCGTCGACTCCCCCGGCGACCTATCGTCCGGCGATGACCTTTGGCACCCGATTCCAATCGCCAAGACCACCGTGTAGCAGATCCTCACCGACAACGGCATCGAACCATCCCCGAACCGATCCGAGGTGACCTGGACCGAGTTCCTGCACTCCCAAGCAGCGGTCGCGTGCGACTTCTTCACCGTCGACACCGCGTTCCTACGCCGCTACTACGTCCTGTTCTTCATCAACGTCAACACCCGCGAAGTGTTCTACGCCGGCCTCACCGCCAACCCCACCGGCGCCTGGACCACCCAAGCAGCCCACAACCTCTTCCTGCGCCACGGCGAACAACTCGACACTGCTCGGGCACTGGTCCGCGACCGCGGAAGCCAATTCGTTGACTCGTTCGACGAGATCTTCCGGACCGAAGGCTTCAAGATCCTCCAAACGCCCGTCCGGACCGCGGTCGCCAACACCTTCGCAGAGCGCTGGATCGGATCGATCCGCCGAGAACTCCTCGACCGCACCATCATCTGGAACCGCCGCCAGCTCGAACGACTCGTCGGCGACTACATCGAACACTACAACCAGCATCGGCCACACCAATCCCTCGGCCAGCGCCCGCCAACACCGGACCACGGTCCACCCGAGGCTCCGCCAGCGACCGTCACCGTGCTGCGCACCAGCCGATGCGACGGCCTCATCCACGAATACCGAAACGCCGCCTAACCAGCCACGACCGACTTTCCGGGCGGCACAGGCCATGGCGGAATGAGGCCTGGGCCAGTTCGCCTGCATCGTCTGTGAGGTTGCCGCCCATGATGCCGGCGGCGAGTCCCCCGAACATCTTGAGGCACTCGCCGATGGTGTCGAGCTGTTCCTGCACTCGGAGGAACTCGGCAGCCATACTCCGCAACAGCATCGTCCGGATCTCTTCGGGGGTGCCGAACTCGGCGAAGGCGTCGGTCTCGTTGTAGCCGAACGCCTGGGCGAGGATGAGTGCCCGCTGGTCCTCAAGGTCGGGAAGCTCGTTCGAGAGGGTGTCGGTATCGTCGACGCCCTTGGCCTGGTCGTCGTCGTGCATCGCGGCGGTCATGCCGCCACCTCGGCCCGTGCTGGTTCCACGACATCGCCGAAGAAAGGGTCGGGCATGGCCTGGAAGAACAGCTCGGCGACGATTCCGGTCAAGCAGTTGAAGAGTTCCCCGAGACTCTCCTCGCTGCCCCACTCGAGCTGGCAGTTCCGACGCAGATGCACCCACAAGGAGAGAATGGCGTTTGACACCTGGTCTCGGATAACGGTGCTCGCCTGGTACTCGAGACGCTGGCCGACGTACGTGTGAATGTCTTCAGGGCCACCGCCGTGGCGGCTCTGGAAATGCCACCCATCCTCGGCGACCCTGCGGAAGACCTCGTCTATCGCAGCGCCGGCCCGTAGGCCCACTTCGTTGACTTGCTGCTCAATCTCCAAACCGAGGGTGACGGATCGGGGATGGTCGGTGGTCTGATCAATGGTCATGGACTTCTCCGGTGCTGTTGGCGTCCGGATTGGCGTCTCAGACTCATCGACCACCTGGCCCCAGGGCCTCCGCAGGTCGTTTACCTGCGGAAACTCTGGTCGGGCTGGGGAGATTCGAACTCCCGACCTCTTGACCCCCAGTCAAGCGCGCTAACCAAACTGCGCCACAGCCCGTGGCGGCACGAGCGTACCTGCATGGGCGGCCGTTCCCTGTCCCCCGTTAGCGGGATAATCAGAACTTCTGAACGAGCCAGATGATGCCCTCGATCAAGCGCCATCCGAGGTACAGAACGAGCGCTGCGACCATCACCCAGAAGTGCCAAGGGGCCTTGGCCGTCGGCGGATTCTTGAGATCCGCCACGTCGACCTTGGCGTCGCACGCAGCGCAGGTGCCGCTGGTGGTCAACGCCGTCGGCGCTCGGTACTCGTCGCAGGTGTCGCACCAAGGCATCGTTCGAAGCCTATGCGGGCGGTTTCAGCTCCAAACGCCGAAGCCCAGTCCGGCGCCGGTTCCCGCCGGCGTCCTGTATCCCGGGACGTAGTCGATTAGTTCGAAGCGTCGATCGGAAAGCATGGCCGCGGTGACCAACCAGTTCTTCACCTCGGAGGTGCCCGCGACGAAGGTCGACTCGGGAATGGCAACGACGGCATCGAGGTCGCCGGCCTCCAGTGCTGCGAGCACCCGCCGATCGAACTCCTCGAGCACGATGAAGTGGCTCAGGCCTCCAGAAGCGACGACCCCGATTCGAGTGTCGGCATCGAAACTGTCGACGGCGGATCGAAGCATCCGCCCGAAGTCACGACAACGAGCGGCGCGGGGCTGCGTCGGCGGGTTGTACGTGTTGACCATGATGGGCACGATCGGGACATCACCCAGAAGCCGCCGAAGCGGGAACCCGAAGGCATGACCCATGCCCAACTCGGGCCGCGGCAACGATTCGCTTGCCGCAACGTCGAAGCCGACCGACATCGCGGTGTCGATCAGGTGCTTCGCAAGGTCGACCGCCACCAGCGTGGTGGCCCCGGCAAGGTGCACGAAGATCATCGAATGGTCGAGACGACGCATCCAGAAGCGTGCGGTCGGGCTCTGCGCCAGGCGGTGGTAACAGGCGCTCGTCGTGAACATGAGGGTCCACGTGATGGCGTAGACCAGGGCGACGCCCGGTGAGCCGGCGGCGGTGGCCTTCGTCACCAGGTGGACACCGGCCGGCACCGAGGCAATCGCAGCTACGTGGTGGAGGCGCCCTCGCAAGCGAGGCCGAGGGCCGTACACCGGATGAGTGAGAACATCGTGCAAACCGCCGAATTCGAATCTTGAGTGGAGGATTAAGGCGGTCATGAGGGTTACTCAACACCTGACCTCGGTCCCGGTGATCGGGGCGATCCCTACTCCTCTGGGGCCCGGTGGGGGACGTGGGACTAGGGTTCGGCCATGGACTTCGCCGTCGGAAAGCTGTTCCACTTGGGCCATCTCGTCGAGGACCTGGAGGCCGTGGACCGTTGGTACGACGACATCTTCGGGTGCGTTCGCTTCTACCACGGCTACGAGAAGGCGGCGCGCCGCACCGCGTCACTCCTGGTCATCAGCGACATGGTGATGGAACCGATCATGCCCTCAGCTGCGCCCGAGGATGCCCAGTCACCGCTGGGCAAGTTCAAGACGCGATTCGGCAACCGGCTGCATTCCATCGCCTGGTACGTCGACGACATCGGCGCCTGCTCGGCCCACCTGGCCGACAATGGCATTCGACAGGTCGGGCTCACCGGCAAACCGGTCACCGACCCCCGTATCCAGGTGGCGGTGTGGACGCACCCGAAGGACACCCGTGCACTGTGGGAGTTCTGCGAGCCGGGATTCGCGCGGGACCCGCGGCTCGACGCCGCATGGTCCGATGGGTTCTGGCGCAACGAGCATCCACTGCGGATCCAGCGGACGGCGTACATCAGCGTGGTGTTGAATGATCTTGCCGAGGCCCCGTCGCTCTACGGCCAAGCGCTCGGCGGCACGCTCCTTCATGAGGAGGAATCTGGCGGAGCTCGACGAGCCTTCTACGCGGTGGGCGAGGAGACCGTGATCCAGGCGATCCAACCAGTCCAACCCGGTACGGTCGAGGCCGATGATCTCAAGCGAAACGGCGAAGGGGTGCACGAGATCGTCTTCGCCACATCAGACCTCGGTGCTGCCGCCGCGTTCCTCGAGGCGAAGGGCCAGCGTCTCGAACGTCGGTCGGGCGACGCGTTCTGGATCAACATCGACGACTCGTTCGGCTTGAACGTCGGTTTCACCGACCGCAACATCCCGAACGACAAGCGAGGCTGAGACCCTGCTCAGCTGGCCGAGCCGGCGGCGAACTCGGCCTTCATCGGCTGCACGATGTACTCGGCGAACAGATCGAACGATCGCGTCGTCTCCTGGGCCGACAGGTCGCCCCAGGAGAAGCCGCCGACGAAGTAGTCGGTGCCGGCCTCGGCTTCGAACTGCTGGCAGTGCTCGAGCACGGTCGAAGGAGAGCCGACCACGACAGCCTGCACCGACTTCGCCAAATCGTAGTCTCCGCCGAGCGTCGGATCACCGGGAGGGAGCAAGCCGAAGCGGCGGAACAGACGAGTCAGATGTTCGGTATACGCGACCCATGCGCGGCGACCGATGGCATCGGCCTCGGCATCACTGTCGGCGACGAGAATCTTGCGTATCCCACCGATCATCGGTTCCGGCCCTGCGCAGGGCCCGTCGGGGTCGAACAGCTCGCGGTAGCGAGCGACCGCACCAGCGACGGCAGCCAGCGGACCGGCGGCCATCGTCCGTGCGCCCATGCGAGCGGCGGTGTCCAAGGTTCCCGGCCGCCACAACGGCGGATGCGGTCGTTGATAGGGACCGACCTCGAGCGGGACGTCCTCGAAGCGATGGAACCGACCTTCGTAGCTGAACGAGTCCGATGTCGAGGCCATCGCACGGAGGATGATGTCGAGGGCTTCGTTGGTCTTCGCGACGGCCTCGTCGGCGTCCAGTCCCCACAGGATGTGCTCGGGCGGGCTGACTCCCTTTCCGAAGCCGATCTCGAGCCGGCCCTCGGACAGATGGTCGAGCATGCACAGCTCCTCGAACAACCGCAGCGGATGGTAGAAGGGCAGCAGGTGCACCAGGGAACCGATCCTGATGATCGAGGTGCGTTCGATGACCGCCGCGAGGAAGACGTTGATGCTCGGCGCTGCGTCGAGCGGAATCAGGTGGTGCTCGGATTTGTGCCAACCCCAGAAGCCGGCCTCTTCGGCCCTGACCGCCAGATTGATCCGATGACGGTACAGCTCGTTGAGCGGCACGCCGCCAGGATGTTCCAGCTGGTCGAACACACCGAACCTGAGCGACATTGTGATCCTTCACTGATCGATCGACCTTGATGGGAGAATGCAAGCATGACGGTGCCCCAGGTGACAGGTCCACTCGGTGAGCGCCCCGCGCCGGACGCCCCGGCCGCGCCCCTTGCCGGTGTTCGCGTGCTCGAGGTCGCCAACATGATCGCCGCGCCGTCGATGGCGGCGTTGATGGCCGATCTCGGGGCGAGCGTGGTGAAGGTGGAGCCGTTGACCGGAGACATTCTCCGTAACGCGGTGATCGACGGCCCAGGCCCCGATCCTTACTTCGAACTCGACAATCGGGGCAAGCGGGGTATCGCGGTCGATCTCTCGACCGCTGAGGGCATTGCATTGGTGCATCGACTGGCGCAATCGGCCGACGTGTTGGTCACGAACCTCACCGCCGACCGTATGGCCAAGTATCGGCTGTCGGCCGACGACGTTGCGACCGTCGCCCCTCGATGCATCCATGCGTCGCTGTCGGGCTATGGAACGACGGGCGAGGACGCGGGGAGGCTGGCCTATGACATGACGGCGTTCTTCGCTCGGGGCGGCGTCCAGTCGCTCGTGAGCGAACCGGACGGCGCGCCACCGGCGTTCCGGCCGGGCCAAGGAGATCACACGTCGGCCCTCGCGTTGCTGGCGGCCACGCTCGCTGCGCTCCGGCTACGTGACACGACAGGCCACGTCGCTCCCGTCGAGGTGGCCCTCATGCAGGTTGCGACGTGGACGATCGCCAGCGACCTGTCGGTCACGCTGGTCTCTGGAACCGGTCCCCAACGCTGGCCCCGGGAAGAGTGGCCGTCACCCCTCACCTGTCGCTTCCGCTGCGCGGACGACTTGTGGATCGCCTTCTGTATGCCTGGCCCGAGAGATTTCTGGGAAGCGTTCGCCCGGTGCGTGGATCGCCCGGAGTGGGTCGACGACCCTCGTTTCGCCACACCGATCGCCCGGCGTGCCAACGCAGCAGACCTCATAGCGGCGTGCGACGACATCTTCGCGACGCGGTCCCGCGACCACTGGTCCGCACGGCTCGACGCCGCAGGCCTGACCTGGGGCCCCATTCAGACGGTCGAGTCCCTGGTCGACGATCCGACGCTCCACGAACTCGGCGGTCTTCACCTCATCGACGATCATCCATCGGGTCCCTTTCACACCGTCGCCGCACCGTTCCATCTTCGCGGCGCCGACGTCACGGTCCGCGGCCGAGCGCCGGAGTTGGGCGAACACACTCGGGCCGTGCTGGCCGAGGCCGGACTGACCGAAACCGAGATCGAGGAACTCGTCGAGGCGAGGGTGGTCGGGACCCTTTGACCCCGATCGAGGCCGGGCGTAGCCTCGGCCCATGGTGACCACACCGACCTTCGCCCTCACGCCCCTCCCCGACGTCAGTTTCGGTGCCGTCGTTACGGACATCGATGTGCGCTCTCTCGACGACGTCTCGTGGGCCGCGTTGCATGACGCGTGGATCGACTTCGGACTGCTCGTCTTCCCGGCCCAGCATCTGACCCGGGAGGAGCAGGACGCCTTCGCCCGCCGGTTCGGTGACCTCGAGTTCACGGCGGCCCCGATTTCCAACATCGGCAAGGACGGCACCATCCACCGCGAGGCTGACGACGACATCGTCAAGTCCATTCGCGGCAACGAGGGTTGGCACCACGACAGCACCTACATGCCCCTCCAGGCCAAAGGGGCGGTGTTCTCGGCTGAGATCGTGCCGACCGAGGGCGCGGCAACTGGGTTCGCCGACATGCGGTACGCGTACGACGTGCTCGACTCGTCGATCAAGGAACGAATCGCCGGCCTGTCCGCCCACCACTCGCTCTACTACAGCCAGGGCCGGGCCGGCTACCTACCCTCCAAGACCAACGAGAAGGGCAGCTATGACCTCTACGGCTATCACGACCTCGACGTTCCCCTGAGGCCGCTGGTCAAGGTTCATCCGGTCACCGGTCGGCCCAACCTCAACGTGGGCCGCCACGCCCACGAAATTCCGGGCTTGGACCCGGCCGAGTCGGAGGCGCTGATCGATTCTCTTAACGCCGGCGCGTGCGTCGAGGCCAACACGTACCACCACCAGTGGAACGTCGGCGACGCCGTGATCTGGGACAATCGTCGCCTGATGCACCGAGCGACGCCGTTCGACCTCTCTCAGCCCCGACGCATGTGGCACACCCGTATCGCCGGCGAGCGTCCGAGCGAGCTCGCGCTCAACCACCAGTGAGGCGAGGCCGCCGGGTCACGTCGTCAGTGCGACGACTCGCCGGCGACCACCACGATGGTGGTCGTCCTGTTCTCGGCCAAGAGGAAGTGGGCGGTGTTGCCGAATCGAGGCGAGCCGCCGACCTGGCCGCGGCGCACCGCTGACAGCACGAGCAGATCGGCGTCGAGTTCCGTGACCGACTCGAGGATCGCGCCCCCTGCGCTTTCGGCGTGCCGGAGTTCGGTCGCGTGGTTGGCACCCAACTTGTCCGCTGTCGCTGCTGTCTCATCCAGGATCTGACGGCCGACCGAGGGCGGTCCGATGATGCTCGTGAGATCGGCGAGGGACGGCGACGCGGCATTGGTATCGACGTACAACAGGTGGAGTCGGGTGCCGATGGCAGCGCCGAGATACGAGGCCACCTCGGCGCTTCCACGAGAGGTTGTCGACCCGGTGACCGGAACGATCGCCCGACCGAAGGCCCAGAGGAGCCGATCCTGGTGCCCTCGGCCGAGCCGAACGACCACCGCCGAGACCGACACCTGGCCGAGGACGGCGTCTACGAACGGCGACACCACGCTGTCGGTCTCCCCGGTTGCCGACGCGCCCACGACCAGGGCCGAATAGCCAAGCCTGCACTCTTCCACCACTGCGCTGACGACGCCATCGGCCGCATCTGACGCCGCGAGCCGGAGATGGTCGACCTGCTTCCCGTGGAGGACGCCCTCGAACGGGCGGAGGTCGAGCTCTTGATCCCCCACCGTCACCAACGTCACGCGCGCCCCGTCGGGCCACACGAGCCCGACGATCTGGGCCGCGAGCAGCGATGCGACACCACCGCGCGTCGGCAGGAGAAACCGGCCGGCGGTCACGATCGAGTTGGAGGCCAGGGCCTCCTCCTGGTCGAGACGCGCACGTTCCGCCGGCGTTCCCTCGAAGTTGACCAAAACGGCACGAAGCAGTGGGGCGCCGCCATTGAGGTGGCCATCGCCATCAGGACCACGACCGCGTAGGAGGTCTGGTTCAGCACGCCCAGTGACAGCCCGAGCGCGGCGATCACGATCTCCAACGCGCCACGGGCATTGAGGCCGATGCCCAAGGAAGCGCCCTCACGGCCGGTGAGCGCCCCGAGGCGCGCGCCGGCGATTGCTCCGACGAACTTCGACGCACTGGCGCCGGCCACCGCCAACGCGGCCCACAACAGGGTGTTGGCGTCGTCGAGCAGGCCAAGGTCCACCCGGAGCCTGGCTGTGGCGAAGAAGATGAGAGCGAAGACGGCCTACGTCATCGTCTCCACCGGCTTGATCAAGCCGTGTTCGGCGAAGCGCGACCTGCGATGATCACCCCCGGAACGAAGGCACCCAGCACGGCCTCCACGTGGAGCCATTGGGTGATCGCTCCGAAGGTCAAAGCCGTGACCACGACAACGATTGTCGCCTTCACGGGATCGTCACCGGCCATGCGCACCCGCCGCAGGCTGAAGTCCACCAACTTCTGACCGACCGTGAACGCGGCGGCGAAGAACAGGACGACTCCACCGAGGGTCATGGCCAGTTGGTCGACCTCGATGCTGTCGGCCTGAGCGAGACCGGCAACGAGACCCAGGATGATCCAGCCCATGACGTCGTTGGCCATGCCGGCGGCGAGGGTGAGTTGGCCGACATTGCGGCGCATCAAGCCCATCTCGCCCAGAATTTTCGCGATGACCGGCAACGACGAGATGGAAAGGGCGGCGGCAATGAACAGGGCGAAGACCAACCGGTCGGCGCCCTCCCCGACGAAGGTGGTGGGTATGACCCAACCCAGGCCGAATCCGACGCCGAGGGGCACCAACAACGAACCGGTGGACACCGTGGCCGCCGCTCGGCCCAGGCGACGGATGAGCCGAGGTCCGTCTCGAAACCTGTGGCTACGAGCAGCAGGATCACGCCGATCCAGCCCATCGTGAAGAGCATGGCGGTCTGGGCATGGTCGTCGGGGAACAGCCACGCCGTGGCATCGGGCCACACCCGGCCGAGGAACGACGGCCCGAGCAGCAGACCAGCACCGAGCTCACCGATGACGGCGGCCTGTCCGATCCTGCGCATGCACGAGCCCAGCACCCGAGCCACGACCAGGATGAGGAGGACGCTGGGAAGAACACGAGCAACTGATGATCGTCAGGAGTGCGGAGCGAAACGACGCCGATCAAGTCAGTCCTCCTCATACCGCCTTGGGCGTCGCCAGCATGAGTACCGCGCCGACGAGCGCGACCGCGGCCATCGCACCGAAGCCCGCGCCGTAGCCCGACCAGTCGATGAGGGCGCCCGTCAGGTAACCGCCGAGGGGTGCCCCGATGTCGAAGAAGAGGTTGAACGAGCCCATCGCCTGGCCTCGCTCGGCCGGTGGCGCGTCGTCGACCACCATGGCCAGGAGCGTCGGGAAGACGCCGGCGAATCCGCCGCCGAACACCACCACTGCGACGAAGGCCGGGCCAGGCGAACGAAAGGTGGCCAGCAGCGCCAGACCAGTCGCGCAGGCCAGCGCACACGGAATGGCCACGGCGCGACGTCCCAGTCGGTCGGCCAGGCCTCCGGCGATGGACCGGGTGACCATGACCGATACCGAAAGGGCGAGGAAGAGCCCGCCTGAGCTGCTCATCCCGATGTTCGTGGCGTAGAGCGCGAGGAAGGTGCCGACCGCTGTCCATCCGACTCCGACGCAGAAGTAGACGCTGCCCGGCCGGACGGCCGCCGGGTGGAAGAAGCGGTCGCGCAGCCGCATGCGCGGGGCATTGGTGTGCTTCTGACGGGTTTCCGGAATGAAGAGGGCGAGCACGGCCCCGCCGAAGGTGCTCAGCGCCACCGCGGCTCAAACCGCGTCGAAGCCACGCGTCGAGATGAGGAGTTCCGCCAACGCCGGCCCGGTCGCGAATCCCACGTAGAAGAACAGGCTGTAACGAGCGAGGTACGTTGCCCGCCGGTCGTTGGGGGCGACGTCGCTCACCGACGCTGACGCCGCCCCGTAGAACATCGCGCCGGCCAAGCCTTGGAGCAGGCGCAACACCAGGAGTTGAGGGACCGAGCGGGCAGCGAGGAGTCCCACACCCGACACCGCCGTCAGGAGGGGTCCGAGGATCAAGAAGAGGCGACGTCCATGGCGATCGATGAACTGGCCGGTCCATGGTCGACTGAGGAGGGCCGAGAGTGACGCCGCGGTCATGATCAGACCAGCGGTGCGTTTGGTCGTCCCGATCTCCTCGACCATGAGTCTCGGGAGTGATGGAAACAGAAGTCCTTGGGCCAGGAACGTCCCGAGTGCCGACAGACAGATGAGGCCGACGATGACCGCAGGTCGATCCCGACCGAACGAGGCAGTTGCGAACGGGGGGTTGTCACCCACGGGTAGCCACCTACCCCAGACCCTTCCACCTGTCGTCGACCCTGTCCATTTCCCGGATTGCATCGGCCACTTCGCCGAGAGGACCAAGGACAATGGTGCCATGGAACAGCGGATTCTGCGGTGGGACGGTTCGGGTAAGCCGCATGAGGTCAGCATCGTCGCTGCCCATGTTCGTGGGGTGCACCGACGCAGCGAGATCCTCGACTTGGATCACTACCTCGAAGTGCTCTGGCGCCGCCCCGGCGCGCTACCTGGCGCGACCGCGCTCGCCCAAGCCCGCGCCACGGGCCGGTTCCGGCCCGAGCACCAACAGTTCTGGGACCTTGCCCGCCGACGCAACGGCGATCAGGCCGGCACCCGCGCCCTCTGCGACGTGTTGTTGCTGCACCGCCACCACCACAGCGATCACGTCATCGCCGGGATACGCGCCGTCCTGTCGATCGGCAACGTCGACCCCGCTGTGGTCGCGGTCGAGACCCGCCGGGCGATCGAGCACCTCCAACCCGCACCCGTTGTCGGGCCGATCGAACGCGTCCCCGACCTTTCCGTCTACGACCAGCTCCTCACCGCCCAACCCAACCAGAAAGCCAACCCTGAATGACCACAACAACGACCATCACCGACACCGCTATCGCCGCCGACGCCTGCCGCCAACTCGCCCTCACCGGCCTCGCCCCAACACTCGACGAGCTCTGCACTGAGGCAATCCGCCGGCGGATCTCACACCCGAAGTTCCTCGCCGAGGCACTCCAGATCGAGCTCGACATCCGCCACGAACGACGCCGCGCCCGGCGAGTCCACGAAGCACGCCTGCGACGGATCAAGACCCTCGACGAGTTCGACCTCGACGCCAACCCGAACATCACACCGTCAACGATCGCGATGCTCCGCGACGGCACGTTCATCACCAACAACGAACCCGTCGTCCTCCTCGGCAACTCCGGCACCGGCAAAAGCCATCTGCTGATCGGCGCCTGCCTCGCCGCCGCCGAGAACGGTCTCAGGGTCCGCTACATCACCTGCGCCCAACTCGCCAACGAACGCGCCGAAGCCAACGACGACCACAAGCTGTCACGCGTCGTTGCCCGCTACGGCCGCCACGACCTCCTCGCGATCGATGAACTCGGCTACGTCCGCTTGGACCAACACTCCGCCGAACTGCTCTTCCAGATCCTCACCGAACGAGAAGAACGAGCCGCCGTCGCAGTCGCCTCCAACGCCCCATTCAGCGAATGGTCAAAGACCTTCACCGACCCCCGCCTCGCCGCCGCGGTCGTCGACCGCATCACCTACCACGCCCACATCATCCAGACCGGCACTATCAGCTACAGGCTCAACAGCCGATAACATCCCCGACCAGATGGGGCCAGATCAGCCCGTCGCCCCGGGGCCAGATCAAGCCGTCGAACTCAGCCGGCGGGGCGGGTAGTCGGGCTGTTGAGCCTGGTCAGGCGAGATTTTGGCGGCCTTCGATGGCACGTCCCAGCGTGAGTTCGTCGGCGTATTCGAGATCACCGCCCACCGGGAGTCCTGATGCAAGCCTTGTCACGGTAATTTCAAAAGGCTGCAATATTTTCGAAGCGATGAAGGCAGCGGTGGTCTCGCCCTCGATGTTCGGGTTCATACAGAGGATGACTTCTGTGATGTCCTCGCTCGCCACTCGGCGGGCCAGTTCCCGTATCCGTAGCTGTTCGGGTCCGATTCCTTCCAGCATGTTGATGACACCCTGGAGCACGTGGTACCGACCCTTGAACGCTCCGGTCTTTTCGATCGCGGCAATGTCCTTGGGTTCTTCGACCACGCAGATGACACCTTCTTCACGCCGAGGGTCGGTGCAGATCTCGCACTGGCTCGCCTCGGCGATGTTGAAGCAGCGGTCGCAGAACGAGACCGTTTCCTTCATGACGATGATGGCGTCGGCCAAGCGTCGGGCGTCGACGACATCGGCCTTGAGCAGATGGAAGGCGATGCGCTGCGCGGACTTAGGGCCGATGCCAGGGAGGCGGCCCAGCTCGTCGATGAGAATCTCGACCGGTTTGGCGTAGGCGCTCACTGGCCGCCGAGGAGCCCGCCGAGGTGGCCGAGGTCGATGCCGCCCAGACCCCCTTGCTGGAGTTCGATGACCCGCGCCCCCGCGTCTCTGAGCGCGGCGAGGACGAGATCCTCCAAGAGCTCGACATCGGACGGGTCGACCACGTCCGGGGCAATGGTGACCGAGCGGAACCGGCCGTCGCCGGTCATCTCGATGATGACCTTCCCCCCGCCGGACTGGCCCGCCACCGTCTGTTCGGCTTGGGCCGTTTGTGCCGCCATCATCTGCTCCTGCATGGCCTGGGCCTGTTGGAGTAGGGCGCTGAAATCGAGACCACCTTGGTCGGACATGGGTCCTCTCTTGCAGGTAGGGGGGTTAGTCGGGCGGGGGAGCGACGAGCGTGGAGCCGGGAAAGGCCCTGGTGAGCCGATCGATCCCTGTCGAGGCTACGTCGTCGGCGTTCTCGAGGTGGGCCACGTCGGAGGTGTCGATGTGCTCCTCCGGCAGCGACCTCGGGGCGGTCGTGGGCGTCGAGCCGCGAGGTGGCGGGGTCGATGCGTCGACGACGAGCTGCACCGTGAGCGGTCGGCCGAACCGTTGGTGGAGGGCACGCTCGAGTTCGGGGCGGACCTCTTCGCATCGTGGGATGACGTGTGCGTTGGGTACCGCGAAGGTCGCGACCCCTCCAATGACCGAGGTGAAGTGGCCGAGCCTGAACCGCGCCCGGACGCGCTGCTCGAGTTCGTCGAGGAATCCGCCGCTGAACGCGGCCGTCAGGTCGTCGATGGTGATAGGCGGTCCGTCGGGCGACGAGGCCGACGTGGCAACTGGCATCGGCGCCGGTGATGGGGCGGCGGGCGGTCCCGACGGCGCGGGCTGGGAACGAGCGGCACCGGGTCGTTGATCTAGGGGTTGATCGACGGGTTGATCGGACAGGGCTGATCGTGCAGCGGACGCAGGACCGTTCCGTGCGGGAGCGGGCGAGGCCGCCGTTGGCCGGGGCGGGGGCGAGGCCGGTGTCGTCGGGACCGGGGGGATCGATCCGGTCGCCTGCACGTTGACCGGCGCCGGGCTCGGCGAACCTTGGGTAGGCGAACCTTGGGTAAGGGTGGCGACTTGTTGTTCGAGTGCTTCGATGCGTTGCAGCAAGGCGGCGACGTCGTTGCCGTCCTTGCGGGCCAGGCGGAGCACCGTGACCTCGAGGGGCACACGGGGATCGGGGGCTTGGCGCATGTCGACCAAGGCCTGACCGAGGTGCTCGAGCGAACGGGTGATGGTGGCCGGTCCGAGTGAACCGGCAAGCTCGTTGGCCCTGGTGCGAGATGAGTCGTTCAAGTGGGCCAGCGGAGCACCCATGGCCGAGAGGAAGGCGTCGCGCAGCAGACTCAGCGTTTCCTCGCCGATCACCCGAGGCTCGCGGCCGGTCTCCATCGCTCGCTGAATGGCGGTGAGCGCCGCGCCGGTGTCGCCGGCTCCGATGGCTCGAGCGAGGTCGAATCCGACATCAGAGGTGGAGGGAACGCCGCCGGCTGCAGCGACGAGATCCAGCGCGGAGAGGGTGTCGCGCGCCGAGCCGCCGCCCTGGCGCAGGGCATACTCGATGCCAGCCTCGTCGACGTCGAGTCCTGCATCGTCGATGACCCACCGCACATGCTCAGCCAACTCGTCGCCGGGGAGCAGGTGGAACTCGAAGTGTTGGGTGCGGCTACGGATGGTGGGGACGACCTTGTGCGGCTCGGTGGTGGCCAGCACGAAGACCACGTGCGGCGGCGGTTCTTCGAGTGTCTTGAGCAGCGCGTTCTCTGCTCCCGAGGTGAGCATGTGCACCTCGTCGAGGATGTAGACCTTGGTCCGGCCGGGCGACCCGAGTGAGACCTTGGCGATCAGGTCTCTGATGTCATCGACCTTGTTGTTGGAGGCCGCGTCGAGTTCGTGCAAGTCGAAGCTGCGGCCGTGCTCGATGTCGACGCAGCTGGTGCAGGTGCCACACGGCTCGCCGGCGTCGAGATGTTCGCAGTTGAGGGCCTTGGCCAACACCCGGGCGGTACTGGTCTTTCCGGTGCCTCGGGGTCCGCTGAAGAGGTAGGCATGGCCGTATCGGCCCTCGGCCACAGCGGCCTTGAGCGCCTGGGTGACATGCGGTTGGCCTTTGATCTCGGCGAAGGTCTGTGACCGGTACCGGCGGTAAAGGGATCTGTAGGCCACGCCTCGATCCTACCGACGGGGTGTGACGACGTGCTTCGTCCGGCGATGGCCGGCCGGTAAAATCAGCGCCGCCTGTCCTCGCAAGTGGCGGCCAGACGGTCTGCGGCGCTCCGGGGGATCCGCTGAGAGCTGCTGCCTTCCGGCCCTGACTCGGTTCACGGTCTCCGGACGCACAGGGTCCGACCGCCACCTGCCAGAACAGGCGACGAGGCGCTATCCTAGCGGGCGCAACGCCGACCACTCACCCGTGATCGTCGATGGAGGAGTGCGAGAGCGGCCGAATCGGCACGCTTGGAAAGCGTGTGAAGGGAGACCTTCCGTGGGTTCGAATCCCACCTCCTCCGCCAAGAGTCCGGAGCGCTCAGCGACCAAGTCAGCGGCCGGGGATGCCCACCGGTGCGCTGCGGCCGCCGGCACGCGCCTTGGCCACGACGTCTCGGAGCGTGAACGGAGCGTCGAGTTCCTCGGCGCTCGAGTTGGGCCCGAGCTCGCCAACACGAACGTATTCGCCGCGGTCGGCCGCGAGTCGGAAGTCGACGGTGGCGCCGGCCGCATCGCCGATCCCACCCGACGCCCCGAAACCGTGTCCCTCGTTGGTCTGCGTGCCCGTCGTCGCCTGGAAACCCATGCGCTGCAGCAGCTTGGGACTGGCTCGGCGCAGCACCTCCGGTCGGACCGACAGCATCCAGTTCTCCTGTTGGCGCAGCCACGACTTCTGCATGCCGTTCAACATGACGACTCGCGGTTCGGTGGTGTGGTTGATGCCTGTCCCGTGCAGCAGTCGGCCATCGGTCAGCACCATCGTGCCCGCGGCTGCGTCGACATTGATGGCCGGTGGCAGCTTGCCAACCGGCTTGCCGGCGCGCACCGCCTCGGACAGCACCAGATGGCTGCCGGGGATGACGAGCGTGCCACCGTTGCTCGCGTCGATGTCCGTGAGGGGGGTGAGGATGTTCACCGACATCGGCGATCGAGAGTCAGGAGCGATGCCTCCCTGATCCTGGTGCAGCGCCTGGGGCACACCGCCTTCGAGAGAAATGGCGGCGATCAGCGAGGTGCAGATCCAGCCGGGACCGAGGGCTTCGGTCACCAGCTGTTCGACCAGAGGTCCGCCTTGGACGACATCTGGGTGTTGTTCGATGAAGAGCTCGAAGCAGCGGCCCTTGTTGACGCAGCAATTGATGTTCTGCCCGCTCGGCGTCTTCTGCGCGATGCCGGCACGCCGTTCACCTTCGGCTTGATCCAGCACACGGCGGAGAAGCAGCGCTACCTGTTGCGGCGATACGGCGTCCAGAATCTTGCAGTAACCCCACTCGAGCATGTCCCGGCGTAGCTGTTCGATGTTCCTCGTGGGTTGCGGCAGGCCGCGGTCTTTCCAGTACGGGTGCTCGTCACCGATGGTGGTGTCGTAGTAGGAGCCTGCCTTGAAGTCCCACTGGCCCCACTCCGCGCCCCGCTTCGGTGGCACGAAGTGGATCTCGGGATTGTTCTCCAGGAGCGAACCCATGGGTTCCTTGGAACCCACCTGTTCGTGATACATGCAGGTTCCCGGCGCCGACTTGGCCCGGATGTAGTCCTCGTCGAACTCGCGGATCGCACGCAACTCGGCTCCTCTCGGCTGTGCGCTGGTGAACGGCTGTCTTCTGCTGAACACAGTGCGCCGAAGTTAGCGCGCTCGACCGACGTGAGAGGCATCGCAGACTCGATGCGCTGCGCGTGGGCTCAGCGAATCAGGCGCACGGGCAGGACTCGCGGACCTCGGACCTGGCCGGTCGACCACCGAACGAGCGCAGGGTCGAGGAGCTCGAACTCGGGTAGGCGTTCCATCCAGGTTTCGATGGCGACGGAGACCTCGAGCCGGGCCAGATTCGAACCGAGGCAGCGGTGGATGCCCAGCCCGAAGGCGGTGTGGCGATTGACCTTGCGGTCGATGACGAACGTGTCGGCGTCTTCGAAGACCTCGGGGTCGCGGTTGGCCGCCGGGAACGGCAGCAGGACCCAGTTCCCCTCCTGGACCGGGCAGCCGCTCAGTTCGTGGTCGGTGGCCGCAATGCGGGCCATGGTCACCGGAGCGCAGAAGCGCAGGAACTCCTCGATGGCGAACGGTCGAACATCGGGATCCTCGATCCAGCGTCGACGGTCGGCCGGGTTCTCGGCCAGGTGCCACAACGACGCCCCGATCGCCGACCACGTGGTGTCGATGCCGGCGATGAGGAGGAGGGCGATGGTTCCGCGCGCATGTTCGTCGAGCAGCGGCATGCCGTCGATGTCGACCGAGAGGAGGTAGTCGATCAGATCTCCGTCCTCGGGGGACCGGGGGTTGGCTCGGTGCTCGGCGACCTGAGTGTCGAGGTAGTAGTCGAGCGTCTCCTCGTGGGGCAACTCGCCCGCCTGGCCTGGGGCCTCGATCACCCGGTGGATGAACGTGCGGAATCGACCCGCGTCGTGCTCGGGCAGTCCGAGCATGTTGGCGATGACCCGGACGGGAATGTTCTGGGCGTAGTCGATGGCCGCGTCCGCGATCGCCGTGTCCGTGGAGCTCGCGTTCTCGTCCGCCTTGGCCAACAAGTTGTCGATCAGCTCGTGACAGTAGGCCCGGGTCGATGCCTCCAGGGCGGCGATGGGCTTGGGCGCGAAGGGGGGAAGCAGCAGCCGCCGGGCGATGGCGTGGAACGGGGGGTCGGACGTGATCGGCGGCGCCGGACCCATCGGGGCGTCGACCTCGGGGCGGGGGCCAACGATCACGCCTTGCGAGGTGTAGTTGACGGTGTCGTGAGCGATGGCCTCGACGTCGGCGTGACGCACCGGAAGCCAGGTGCCTCCGAACCGCTGGGTGTGAGCGACTGGGCAGGCCTGACGAAGCTGCTCCCAGATCTCGGGTGCGGCCGCCGCGTAGTCGGGGTGCGTGTGATCGAAGTCGGTCTCCCAGTCGCGAACGGGCAATGGTTCCTGGCCGGTCGGCAGGTCGATCGGTGCAGGTGTGGAGGAAGGTGGGCTCTGTGTCATGATGCCTTACGTCGTAAAGTACCTGTCGGTAGCCTAGAACGGATCCTCGTGTGTGTCACGACTTCTCCCGCGGGTTTCGGCCCGCGGGAGTGGCTGGGATCGAGCCGCTACCCTGCGTCAATGGCCGCTTCCCTCGAGACCGAAACCGAGTACATGTCTCTGGCGTTGCGCGAGGCCCGGACGGCGCTCGAGCACGGCGATGTCCCGGTCGGTGCACTAGTGGTGAAGGACGGGGTCGTCATTGCCAGCCGCCACAACGAGCGTGAGCTCACCGGTGACCCGACGGCCCACGCCGAGGTTCTTGCCCTCCGCGACGCCGCGGCCGCCGTTGGGGGCTGGCGCCTCGACGGGTGCACCCTCGTGGTGACCCTCGAACCATGTGTCATGTGTGCCGGCGCGGCGCTGGCGGCCCGGGTCGATCGCATCGTCTACGGCGCAGCCGATCTCTCGGCGGGTGCGGTATTCAGTCTCTACAACGTCTGTGATGACCCGCGGCTGAATCACCGGCTCGAGGTGACGGCAGGTGTCCAGGCGGGCGAGTGCGCCGAGCTGCTCACCGGCTTCTTCGCCGACAAGCGTTAGCCGGCCGCCCGACCGGCGGGATTCACGAGCCGAGGTGCTTGAGCGCTTCGCGTCTGGTCAACCCACTGAGCCGGCTGCCTCGGGCCTCGACGAACGATCGGACCTCGTCGGGGGCGACCCGCGCGTACTGCCGAAGTGCCCAGCCCAGGGCCTTGCGGATGAAGAACTCGTTGTCGGCCGAGCGGCGATCGACGTAGCGGAACAAGCGTTCGCGGTCGGTCGCTCGTCCGTAGGACAGTTGGTGCAGGATGGCCGTTCGGGCGATCCAGAAGTCGTCGTCGTCGATCCACTCGTCCATGGTGGACACCAGTGCAGGTTGGGCCAGGACCATCGGACCGACGGTCCACGCGGCCAACGAGTCGACGGTGTCCCACCAAGACTTGGCGCGTAGCAGTTGCTCGACTCGCGGAAGGTGTTCCTGGCGGAGCATCGTGCCGTCCCTTCGAGTCGCCGCGGCCCGGAGCATGTCGGTGGCCACGTACTGGAACTCGCGCTCGGGTTCGGCCCAGCAGGCTTCGGCGAAGTCGAGCAACGCGTCGACGGCCGCGTCCCCGGTCGCCGTCCTCGCCCAGGTGATGAACCGACGCTGCTCGTGGCGACGATCAGCCGCGGTAACTCCGAGGAAGGGCGCGATGTCCTTCATGTAGGCACGCATGGCGTCGACCTTGCTCGGGTCGGCTACCGCAGTGAGGGCGGCTCTCAGCCAAGCGAGATCGAGGGCATCGGTGTGGTCGGTCAATCGAGCCATCCAATTCGTCGGCGCGTGATGGTCACGACGCTAAGCTCGTCGACGGAAGGTTGCCAGAGCGGACGAATGGGGCGGCCTCGAAAGCCGTTGAGGTGCTTCGCATCTCCGGGGGTTCGAATCCCCCACCTTCCGCCAAGTTCCGCTCCTCGAGCGGCATGGCGCAGCCGACCTCAGGAGTGCTGCGTGAGAAACTCGATGCTGATCGGGTTGTAGAGCTCACGCCGTTCGTGCTGAGGCCAGTGGCCACACGTGCCCATCAGCTCGAGTCGGGAGTTGGAGATCGCCTCGTTCATGGCGGTGGCCTCGGGGATCTCGCCAAAGGGGTTCTCGTTGCCCCACACCACAAGTGTCGGAGCCGCAATGCTGTTGAGCCGTTCGGTCGTCATCAGGTTGCGTTGCCGGATCTCCATGTTCTGCAGGCAGAGCAGGTTGTGGAGGTTCGCCACGAATTCCGGCGTGTGGTAGATGGCATGACGGATCTCCACCAGCTCCTGGCTGACATCCTTCTCGCCGTCGAACATCAAGAGATGGAGCCGCTGTCGTGTGAGGTCCATGTCGTCCTCGGTCACCGCCTTGGTCGTCGAGTTCTTGATTCGCTCCATGACCTCGGGGTTCGCCTTCGTGCCACCGGCGGCGATCAGTTGCAGGCTCTTCACGCGCTCGGGGTGCTCGCTGGCGAGCCAGCCCGAAACCCATCCACCAAGCGACTCTCCGACGAAGTGGGCCGACTCGATTCCCTGGGCATCGAGATAGGCTACGAGGTGCTCCACGTAGCGCGGGATCTCGTAGTTGTAGTCGGGCTTGTCTGTGTAGCCGTGGCCGAGCATGTCGATCGCATGACAGCGAAAGCCGGCCTCGGCATGAGGGGCGATGTTGCGGCTGAACGCCTCGAGGTGCCCGCTCGTCCCATGGAGGAAGATCACGTCCTGCCCCTCGGGCGGTCCGGCAACCAGTGCTCGAGTCCGTACGCCCCCGGCATCGACGAAGCCGAGGCAGAAGCCGATGCCGGTCAGGTCGGTCCAGATCGTCACCTTTGTGCTCCCTCAGGGTCGATGACGGCGACGGCCATGCCGGTCAGCCACTCGGGCATCGCCGAGTAGACGATCCTCTCGCCCGGAGCGTCTCCCAGAGCGGCGGCCATCGCAAGCCACGCTCGAACCTCGTTGCCGCCGTTTCCGGCCGTTGCCACGAGGCGCTCTTGGTCGTAACGCCGTCCCAGGTCGTACAGACGGCCTTCTTCGAGCAGGTCGAGGAGTTCGGCATCGAAGTCGGAGTTGAGCTGAGGTCGGGCGCCCACCACGATCGGTCGACGACGTTCCTCGAACTCCGCCCACTTTCCGCGCCCCTCCCGGAAGGTGTGCGCGAGGAACTCTTCGTCGTCGCCGACCGGGTTGCGCCAGTCGGGGAACGGGATCTGGTGCGACAAGCCACCCGTACCGATGACGGCCACTCGGCGCGGCGCGTCGAGATCTCCAACCGATGATCTGATCGCCTTGCCAAGCGCGATACAGCGCTGGAGCGACGGCAGCGGAGGTCCGAACGTGTTGATCACAATGGGCACGACGGGTACACCCTCGGGAACGATGTACTGGATCGCGTGGGTGATCCCGTGGTCGACCTGGAGGTCCGTGGAGAAAGCGACATCGATGTCGCGTTCGAGCAGTCCCTCGCACAAGCGGAGCGCCGCGCCAGGGTCAACGGCCTGCGGGCCGCTGGGCGTACCGTGCTCGCCTACCCCGATGACCTGGTCGACCCCGATGGTGAACGCCGGCATCATGTCGAGCCAGAAACCGCGGAAGTGGTTCGAGCCGATGATCACGACGAGGTCGGGTCCGGCCGCTGTGAGGCGCGCGCGGGCAGTTCCGAGACCGTCACGAAAGGCGTGCGCCCGTTCGAGGTGGTCGACCTGGTCCCAGCGGGTGTTCATCAACGTCGCGTGCGAGGCGCCCACCCCGAAGACGATGCGACTTCTCGTGTTCATGCGTTCACGCCACACAGATCAACGGCGATGCGGATGAGAAGACGGGTCAGACGTTGCATGTCGTCGACGTCCACCGCGTTCATGCCGAGTTGGAAGTCGACGGTCAACTTGTCCGGCGACACCTTGGGAAGCCCCACTCGGGCCGTCGGTACCCCGAGGGCACGCAGGATGTTCGCGTCGGTAGCGCCGGATGTGCCACGGATCGGAGCGTGCTCGGCGTTGTTCAGTTGCTCCCAACATCGGATGGACGATCGGATCACGTCAGCATCGGGGCTCGTGGTCGTGCCGGGGATGACGAGCGTCTGGCGAACCTCGACGCTTGCGCCGATCTCGTTCGCCAGCTCCTCGACCTTGGCGCGGAACGCTGCCGCAGCCTCCTGACCTGTGGTCCTCGGACTGAGCCTCAGGTCGACCCAGAACTTGCAACTCGCGGTGGTGAACGCCGGCATGTGCGGCCACCCACCCTGAATGGCAGCCACCACACCCTGGGGCTCGACGAGGCCGGAACGATGCTCTTCTGCCCATTCGGGGAACCACCGCTCCAGCCCAGCGACGATGTGGCCCGCGTCGGCGATGGCGTTTCGGTAGGGCAGCAAGTGGCGGCTCCCCACGTAGGTGTGGGTGCCGCCGACCTCGACTTCGAACCAGGTGAGGCCGACCTCTTCCCAGGAAATCGCCCAACCAGTCTTGGCGATCACGGCACAGTCGGGCCGAAGGAGGTCGACGAGCCGGCCACAGCCTTGACCATGTCCGTCGGGCAGGTCTGGCCGGCGGCGGTTGGTCGGCATTCCGCCTCCACCGAAGCCGATCAACAGATCACCGACGAGGGGCGCGTTGCTCGCCGAGAGAGCTTCGGCCGCGGCCAAGACGCATGCGCCGTGGGCCTTGGGATTCTGGGCGCCAAGACCGATCACGAGCCCGGCGCGGACCTCGGCCGACGGCACCATGTCGTCGCGCAGTTCGGGTCCCGCCCACGGCAGGTCATCCTCGACGTGGCCGACAGTGACGGTGTCGATGGGGGCGTACAACAACAGCGCTGGCCCGCCACCCGAACCCGTCAGCCTGCCGTGCGCGTTTGTCATGTCCGCGACGACTGGCTGCACCTGCCCGGAAAGGCCGACAGCCGTCATCTCAGCGGCCAACCTCTCGGCCAACGCGAGCTCGTCTCCCGTCGGAGAAGGTATTGATACCATGGTCGAGCACAGCTCGATCAATCGATCGCGCGAAACCAACGCCTCGGCGTCGGCGACGACCGACGCAGCATCAGGCATCCGGCGTACCGACCCACGTACCGGTGAATTTCGTCAAGAGGTGCACCAGGTAGGTACGCCCGGCGTAGGCGCCGGCTGCGAGTACGAGCAGCGCGAGTGGTCTCCTCATCATGTTGCTGTCACCGTTCTGTCTGTTCGAGGAAGCCACGGACGACCGAATGGAAGTGCTGAGGCCGCTCCTCTTGGAGATGGTGCGACGCCTTGTCCATGACATAGAGCTGACCGCGATCGACCATCCGCGCCAGCATCAATGGGTAGTCGGGGGTGAGGAAGTCGTCGTACATCCCCCAGGCGAAGAGCACCGGACACCTGATCTGTCCCAGCTCCTTGGTCATGTCCTGCCACTCACCTCGAGGGCTGTCGGATCGGGCTGCGAGTTCGACTTCCTCCCTGTCGATCGACTGCTCGAAACGCATCGTCACGGTGTCGTCGGGAATCTCGTCGGCGTCGTACCACTCGAGGTCGGCCATCAGCTCGCGCATCTTCTCCCACGTCGGGCCGTCCGGTCCCCCGAAGTACCGATCCCGCGCCTTGCGGCCGCGCCGCGCTCCGTCGGGCAGCGGTGCAAGCGGCCCGTAGAAGACCGGCATCGATCCGGTGACGACGAGCGACCGGGTTCGATCGGGGAAGTTGGCTGCAAGGTTCAGCGCAATGGTGCCGCCCCAGCTGTTGCACACGAAGTCGGCCCGTTCGATGCCAAGGGCGTCCATGAGGTCGCAGATCGTCTTCGCATGGAAGTCCCACATCGGACCGGTGATCGTGCACTTCTCGGACTTGCCGTACTGCAACAGATCGACGAGGTAACAGGCACGTTCCGCAGCGAACAGCGGGGCAACAGGTCCGAAATCGCTCCACGCGGTGCAGCCGGGGCCGCCGCCATGCAGGAAGAATGTCGGTGGACCCTCGCCCATTTCGATCACGTGGTAGGCCAAACCCTTGGCGTCGACCATGCGACCGACTGGTGCCGGTTGAATGACGTGCGGCATCAGCGATCCACCCCCGGCGAGTTACTCGCATCGGTGACTGAGTTGCCCGGAGATACGTAGCCGTCGTCGAAGGGGTTGCCTTCCTCGATCATCCGCCGCCACTCGAGCAACGAGATGTCCGGTCGGTACAGCCGCTCGGGTGGCGCATCGGTGGCTTCGACCATCCAGCCGTCCTGTCCGGAGAACTGTCCGTGGAACAGCCAGCGAATTCCGCCGAGGTACTTGGCAAAGAATCCTGCTTTGGCCAGGCCTTTCTTGAACTGGACCATCACGCCCACGTACTTGGTCTTGCCGTCCTCGATCGGAACGTAGAACTCGTAGTGGATGAATTGGGGATACGCGATGCGGAGGACGCCGGGCATGCTGAGCGACGCAAACCCGGGGAGATCCTGGCTGACGATGTAGGGATCGTTCTTCTTCGCCCCACCGGTGTTGCCGAGCATCTTGCCCTGCTGTTGCCTCGGCTTCTTCTTCCACCAGCGGTAGTTCGTCCAGGTTCCCAGTCCGGGGAATTCGGCGTCCCAATGACGTTCGTCTTCGATCCGGTAGATCCACCGGCCGTGCCGTTCGATGTGCACCACATTCCAGGTGGGCATGGTCTTGAAGGTCCGCCAGTAGGACCTTCGGTGAAGGAACTTCGCATGGCCCTCGTCGAACCCGTTCTCGGCGTAGAGCCGCCAGTCGCCGTTGCGATCCTCGATCCGGCCGCCGACGGCGTACTTGGGTGGGTTGCGGAGTTCCTCGGGGAGTTGATCGCTGAGTGGGTGTGGGTCGCGGTCGCCGATGAATACCCAGACCAGACCGACGGCTTCAGCGACGGGAAAGATCTGGACACTGACCTTGCCGCACATCGGTGAGTCGGGGCCGTCGGTGATGACGGCGACCAATTCCCCGGTGCTGAGGTCGAAGGTCCACGCGTGGTAGGGGCAGGTGACCGTGCTTGGGAACTCCTCGGTGCCCATGGACAACGGCACACCTCGGTGGGGGCAGCGGTCGTGCAGGCCATGGGCGACCCCATCGGCGTCGCGTTGGAGCATGAGGTCCTCGCCGCACACCCGGACGGCGACTGGTTTCCGGCGGAGCTCTGCCGACCAGAACACCGGGTACCAGTAGTTGCGCAGGCCGTTGGCCGCCGCGTCGTACTCGGGCCACGAACTCCAGTCGGCACGTCCGGTCGCTTTCTTGGCTGCGTCTCCGCGTTTGCGGCTCGCCATCACCGCGGCCAGGCGGTCAGCAGAGTCAGTGCCAATGGCAACCGTCGTCTCACTCGTCGTCTCGGTGTCGTCGATCGTCATCATGACCTCTTGTCGTGGTCAGGTTGGCTAGATGTAGCCGCGCTCGGGTTCGCGGCCGAAGAAGACTGCACCGGCATTCTTGAGCGTCATCTCGCCCATGAACGCGTGTTGGGTGGGCAGGTGGACGTCGCGAAAGCAGCGCGACAAGTGGTTCGAGTTCTCCGCAGCGGCCATGCCGGAAACGCTGTACGCGGCATCGACGACGGCGGCGCACTCACGGGTCACATGGGTACAGGAGAGCCGCATCATGTTGCGGGTCTCGATGTCGAGCTCTTGGCCCTTGACGAGTTTGTCCCATGCCGTGTCGATGGAGTCGTAGAAGAACAGCCGGGCGCTTCGGAGTCGAGCCTCGGCCTTGGCCATTTCGATCTGGATGTATTCGCGGTCGCCGATGTTGGGGGCGCCGGTCGCCGACAGGGCGCCATCAGGCTTGCCCGCTGACCGCACGATGTTCATTGCCTCTCGTGCAACGCCGATCGAAGTCACGGCCAGGACTTGGGCCGCGATCGTGATGGTTGGATAACGGAAGAAGGGGCCATCCGGCGTCAGCGGAGCACCTCGAACGAACGTCCATTCCGGATCGACCAGCACATCCTCGACGACGATGTCGAAGCTTCCGGTTCCGGCCATGCCGTGCATGTCCCAGGATCCGGTATCGATCTGCACCTGGGATGCCGGCATCACCGCCATGCGTGGCAGCGCTCCCTCTTCGTTCGGGACGATTCCAACGCCGATGCGGTCAGCGGAGGTGCAGCCGCTCGCCCAACGCCAACGACCGTTGAGCAAGTACTTGCCGTCGACGACCTCGGCCTTTTGCAACGGGAACATCGCGCCGGCGAATACGGCATCGGGATCGCTCCACGTCTCGTGCACCGATTCGAGCGGAAGGCCGCCGAGATAGGCCTCGCAGACGCCAAAGCTGGCAACCCATCCGGCCGAGCCGTCGGCCTCCGAGATTGCCTCGATCGCAACGAGGAACTCCGTCGGCGACCGCTCGCCTCCACCAAAGGCCCGCGGCACGAAGGCGCGGTAGATCCCGATCTCACGGAATCGATCGATGATGTCGGCCGAGACGAAGTGCTGGTCGGCAAACTCCGAACGACGAGCCCGGATGTCGGCGAGCAGAGCGTCGAAGGCGGCCGCGCCGCCCCAAAGTTCCTTGTCGAGTTTTGGACCGCTCATCGTGTCCCTTCTGTTCGCGCCCCCTGCGCTTTGATTCTGTCGACATCCTCCCTGGCCCTGACAGCCAATGCCACCCTGTCGGTTCGCTGAGCGAACCGCGATGTGGGCGCAGGTGAGCGGCGCTGTCACACTGGCATCGACGCGCCGAGGCGCCGGCTGAGCCCAGCGGCGGCAAGTCGCACGAGCGGCGTCAGCGCGGTGGCATCGAGTTCGTCGATACCGCCGGTCACCGAAATCGCGCCGACGAGCTGATTGCCCAGCTCGAACACCGGTGCACCAACCGACATCAACCCCGCAAACACTTCGCCGATCTCGGTTGCCACGCCATCGAGTCGAACCTGGTCGAGCAGTCGTCGTAGCTCGTCGCCTTCCCCTACTGATCGCGCGGTGCGTTGGGTCAGCCCCGCCGCGACGACCTGCTCGAACAGTTCGGCGGGTCCGAATGCCAGGAGGCACCGTCCGGTGGCCGTGCAGTGCAGAGGTAGTCGCGACGCGACCGAGGATGGGACTTCTCGCGTCGACCGTCCTGGAAGTCGCTCGACGTACATCACGTCGAGCCCATCGAGCACAGCGAGGTGCACGGTCTGGCCGCTTGCGACCGACAGATCCTCGAGAAAGTGGAGAGCGGCGTCGCGCAGCAATCGACGGGCGGGGACGCGGCTGCCGAGTTCGAACAAGAGGGAGCCCAGCCGAAATGCGTCACCGGCGCGCTGGACGACGCCCCAGGCCACGAGCTCGCCGCACAAGCGATGGACGGTTGCTTTCGACAGGTCGGTTCGTCGTGCGAGCTCGGACAGGCCCAGCACCCCGCCTGATTCGGCGAGCGCGTTCAGGATCAGGCGGACCTTGCCAATCACGGTGTGGGGTGCCGGTGGTTTCACCGGACGGGCACCAGCCATCACAACGGCACCCTTGCCTCTCGATCGGCCACCATTGCCGTCCGAATCTACCGGCTTCGACCCCACCGGACTTACCGGTACCGTTGGCCCTACGACGACAAGGAGCGTGGGGACGATGGCACAAGCCGGGGTAGCAGTAGTGGAGGAAGCGGCTGAGGTCGCGAACGTGGAACGACACGATGTGGTGGTTGTCGGCGCAGGCGTGTCCGGGATCTACCAGATCAAGCGACTGGCCGACCTCGGTGTCGATGCCGTGCTCCTCGAAGGTGACGACGACCTGGGCGGCACCTGGTACCGGAACCGCTACCCCGGGGCTCGCTTCGACTCCGAGAGCTACACGTACGGGTACTCCTTCTCCAAGGAGCTGCTCGACGAATGGCACTGGAAGGAGAGGTTCTCGGCCCAGCCGGAGAACCTGAGGTACCTGAACTACGTGGCCGACAAGTTCGAGCTCCGTCGGCACATGCGGTTCAATTCCCGGGTCGAGCGGATGACCTGGAACGAGGCCGAGCGGACGTGGCGCGTCGACCTCCAGGGCGGTGGCGCCTATGTCGCTCGGTTCGTCATCACCAGTCTCGGACCCCTGTCGATGCCGACGTTCCCCAGCTACCCGGGCATGGACGAGTTCGAAGGCGAGTCGTTCCACACCTATTGGTGGCCCAAGGAGTCCGTCGCGCTGGAAGGGCGTCGGATCGGCGTCATCGGCACCGGGGCCACGGGCATCCAGGTCATCAGCGAGATCGCCGACAAGGTCGGCCAGCTCACGGTCTTCCAGCGTCGCCCCAACTGGAGCACTCCGCTGAACAACGCTGCCATCTCCGACGAGGAGATGGCAGCGATTCGGGCCCGCTACGACGAGATCTTCGCCAACTGCGCCAAGTCCCCCGGTGGGTTCGAGCACGTTCCGGACCGCCGCGGCTTCTGGAGCCTGACGGCCGAGGAACGACGTCAAACCTGGGACGAGCTCTACGACCAGCCTGGATTCGCCATCCTCTCGGCCAACTTCCTGGAGATCTTCTTCGATGAGGCGGCCAACAACGAGATGTCCGAGTACATCGCCGACCGCATCCGCCGGCGAGTGAATGACCCAGTCGTCGCCGAGAAGCTCATCCCCAAGGATCACGGGTTCGGCATGCAGCGTCTGCCGCTCGAGACCCGCTACTTCGAGGCCTACAACCGCGACAACGTGAAGCTCGTCAGCCTGGCCGAGACCCCGATCGAACGGTTCATGCCCACCGGGATCCAGACCACCGACGCCGCCTACGAACTCGACGTCATCGTGTACGCCACAGGATTCGACGCCATCACCGGCGGTTACGACCGCATCGAGATCGTCGGAGTCGACGGCCAGAAGCTGGCGGAGAAGTGGCGCGACAGCCCGAGCACCTACCTCGGAGTCCTCTCCCACGGCTTCCCGAATCTGTTCATGGTGGCAGGACCCCAGAGCGTCTCGGGTTCGACCAACTTCCCTCGAGCCATCGAGACCGGCGTCGACTGGCTCACCGGCCTGCTGCAACACGTCATGAACGACGACTGCACCCGAGTCGAAGCCGAGCCCGACGCCGAGGAAGGTTGGGTCGGTGAAGTCGTGTCGGCCCACGAGCGCATGTTGTTCCGACGCAGCAAGGGATGGTTCACCGGCTACAACTCCAATGTTGCCGGTCACCAGGAAGGCCACGTCCGCTATCAGGCCTTCTTCGGCGGTGCGCCCAAGTACACCAAGACGATCGCCGGCATCGCCGCCGACGGCTACCGCGGCATCGATCTCCGCTAACCCCGCACTGTTCTGCCGGATGGGCGCGTCGGA
>JAQCHM010000240.1 GCA_027730885.1 Actinomycetota bacterium
CCGCCGACTGCAACGGCTCGCCCCACATCCGGCCAGGTACCAGGGTGTTCACCCGCACCCCGAGCGGGCCGAGTTCTGCCGCCAGCGCGTGCCCGGCGGTGATCAACGCCGCCTTTGATGCGGCGTACGGCCCGCGACCGGGGAACACGCGTCGGACGATCTGGGATCCGATGAACACGATCGACGGATGCTCCGAGTTGAGCAGCGGGGCGACAGCGGCCCGGCTGATCTCGAGCGCGCCGAACAGGTTGACATCCATTGCCGTGCGCCAATGCTCGATGTCGCCGCCGATCAGCGTTGATGGCGTCGATGACATGGCGTTGACGACGAGGTTGTCGACGCGCCCGAAGGTGTCGAGTGCCGTGTCGACCCAACTCCGACAACTGTCCGAGTCGGTGATGTCGAGGACGGAGAAGCAGGCCCGCTCCGGGCCGAACTCGTCGACCAACGCGGGGCCGCTTCGATCGGTGCGTGCGCCCATCATGACATCACCGCCGGCGGCAATGGTCTCTCTGGCGATGTGCGAGCCGAGTCCGGGCCCGACGCCCGCCAGGAGCGTCACCGTGCCGGTGAGCAGCGTGGAGGATTCAGTCATCGGCTGGGCCCCTCGACGGTCGCTGTCCCGCGGGTCAGCACCGTGCCGTCGTCGTCGTCGATCCATACGTCAAGGGTGATCGTACGGGCATGGTCGGCATCGTAGACGCTCTTCACCCTGCCGTGCGCGACATTGGTCCGACCGCGCAACGCCGGGCTGCGGAACTGGAGTGCAACCGAGGCGATCCGGCCGTGCCCGTTGAGCCACGAGCGCAACATGCAGTTGATCTGCGACACGCCCAGGTTGCCCATGCCGATCGCCGTTTCGTGGCCCGCCTGGCGTCCCGCGGCATCGTCCATGTGGATCGGCACGAACTCGGCGTTGACCGCGGCGTACCGGTTCCAGGCGTCGAAATCGGCTGCTCGCGCGAAGACGGGGATTTCGTCCCCTGGTTGGAGCGGTTGTCCGATCGTCATGAGGTTCCGTATCTGATGAGGGTGTTGATCTGCGTTTTGACTCGGGCACCATCGCCCTTGGTCCATTCGGAGCGGGTGCGGGAGATCAGCATCGGTCCGAGCCGACCCTCTCGCTCGCTGTAGTCGGCAACGGTGGTGATCGATGTGATGACGTCTCCTGGGCGCATCGGAGCGCCGTAGTCGACCTCGATGCCGCCGTTGAGCATGTACGCAAGACCGACGTTGGGCAGGCCCAACAGCGACTCGAGGCTCGGCCCGGCCGGCCCGAGCGCCGACGGCGGGCCCGGAGGATCGGCGGTCATCCAAGCGAACGGGTTGAACTCCTCGGGTGCCACGATGTCGTCGCCGGTGCTCCCACCGTCCCAGAACTGTGGTGGCGGTGACTGTGGGTGGTACACCGCGAGCGCCCACTTACGAATGTCCGACGCAGCGATGGGGTACGAGCGCGTGCGGAAGATATCGGTGCCGACTGCATCGGCCATCGCCGGGGTGATCAGCGACGCACTCATCAGTCGGACGGGCGCGAGCCGCGTGGATTCACCCGCGGCGCCTCCTCGCCGCGACGGAACGTGGTGAGGAAGTAGTCGATCGCTGCGGCAGGAGCAACCGGGACGTCGCCGATCGCGGCATCGGCCCAGAAGTCGTCCCAACTCGGGAAGGCGTCGTGGTACCCACCTCTCGCTGCGTGATCGCTGCCGGGGCGACGGAGCTTGGCCTCGCCCAGCGGATGGGTGTTCGGGTCCGTGTGGACCCAGTAGAGCGGGGTGCGACGGCGGAAGCACCACCGGCCGTCGCGTCGCTCGTACTCGTCGAGATAGATCATCAGCTCGAGCATCCAGGCGTCGCCGAGATCGAGGTCGTTGCGCGAGTACACGACCCCCCGTCCGGTCGCGTCGCTTTCGATGTCGATGATGTGTCCGTTGATGCCGTGGAACGAGCCAGGGACCGAACGCATCGTGTCGGCATACCAACGTTTGAGCGCCTGCCGGCCCCGTTGTTTGCCCGGCACACCGACGTCGTCGACGAACAGGTTGACCAGGGCGTCGAAGTCGCGCATGTCGAGTGAGAGCGCGTACTTACTCGCGAGCTGTCGGATCTCGTCGAGCGCCTCCAACCGTTCGATGCGGCGGCGCAGGTCAATGTCACCGTCGTTGGTCACCATGTGGACTCCTTCATCGCCGACGATGTGACGGCGGATCTCTTACTCGGAAACGACGTGAACACCGCTGCCCCGGGGTTCGATTTATCAAACGACCGTACGGTAGACTTCGATCATTGTCAATTCCGCGTGATCCGTTCGGTGATCTGGGGAATATGACCGAGGAGGGGCCACAAGTGCGCGTTGGTATCAGTATTTTCTTGACCGATCGATCGGTCCCGATCGTCGACTTGGCCCGCGAGTGCGAAGCACGTGGATTCACCGATCCGTGGGTCCCCGAGCACACACACACATTCCGCCGGGTCGCGAGACCGACTGGCTGATGCAGGACGACACCGATTTGCCCGAGATGTACAAGCGGTCACTCGATCCGTTCGCCGCTCTCGCGGCAGTCGCAGCAGTCACTACCGACATCCGGCTCGGCACCAGCGTCTGCCTCGTCGCTCAGCACGACCCGATCGTGCTCGCCAAGACTGTGGCGACTGTCCACCAGATCTCGGGTGGCCGGGTGATCCTCGGAGTCGGCTTCGGGTGGAATGTCGACGAGATGCGTCACCACGGCGTCGACCCGGACCACCGCCGTACCATCGGACGCGAGCACGCGCTCGCCGTGCGCGAGTTGTGGACCAACGACGTCGCCTCGTTCGACTGCGACTATGTGTCGTTCGGGCCGAGCTGGCAATGGCCCAAGCCGGTGCAGCAACCACATCGGCCGATCTGGATTGGTGGGGGCAAGGCGACCCTTCGGCACGTTGTTGAGTGGGGCGACGGTTGGATGCCCATCACGGGTGTGATGCCAGTCGCCAAGATGATCGGACGATTGCGCGCGATGGCTGATGACGCCGGTCGTGATCCCGGCGAGATCGCCATCTACCCGACGGGTGTCCCCTCGGAACCTGATGCGCTCGACGAACTGCTCGGCGTCGGTATCGACGGCGTCAACCTGGGTGTGACCTGGGACGCGGACCTCGACACCGTTCGCCGAGAGCTCGACGTTCACGCCGACTTCCGCGATCGTCGCCTGCTCGCATGAGCACGGTGACATCGGGATTCGTGGAGCACGACGGCGCGACGACCCATTATCTCGATTGTCGGCCCGCTGAGGGTGAGCTGATCGAAGCGGACGTACCGCCGATCCTCTTCATCCCGGGGATGACCGACGTCGCCGATGACTACCGGAAGATTGCTGACCACACCGGTCGCCGCACCGTCGTGGTCGACTTGCGAGCCCACGGCAAGAGCACGGCGATTTCGAACTGGGACATCGACGGTCACGCGAGCGACATAGATGCGGTTGCACGAGTCGTGATCGACGGACCTGTGCATCTCATGACGTTTTCACGTGGCACCTGCTATTCGCTCGCATGGTGCAGTGCACAGAGCGACCGGGTGCTTTCGCTGACGATCGGTGACTACCCGGCGCGCGAGATCGGACTGACGTCGGAGACGGCAGATCGTCTACTCGGTACGACGTGGCGCGGGACCCCGGTGCGCGAGCGCGTCGATGAGGTGGCGTTCGAAAAGGTCGTGGCTGCCTCGGTCGATAGGCCGTTGTGGCATGTCGTTGACGAATTGCAGGTGCCTGTCACCGTTGTGCGCAGCTCGGCAAACGTGCCGATGAACGACGCCGACTGGGAGCGGTACGGTGAACTGGGCGTCCGCCGGATCCGTTACGACGACAGCCCCCACGATATCTTCCGTACCGACCGCGGCAGGTATCCGAGGCTCGCCGCCGAGGTTGCGGCCGATGTCGATCGACAGACTGCCGCCCACCGCGCATCGACTTGAGGAGGACACGATGGACCATGCTGAGATGAGTGCTCGAGAGAACATTCGCGATCTTGTAGCGCGCTACAACGCAAACGGTGATTCAGGCCGATTCGACGAGATGATGGCGCTCTTCTGGGAGGATGCGGAGATGGAGCTGGCAGGGGTGGACGGTCCTGACATCCGTCGCGGCACCGATGAGATCAGGAGGATCTTCACGGACACGGCGCAACGTTGGGGCGTTGACAAGGCGCCGGCCGGATCGATGCCGCATCACGTGCGGCACTGCGTATCGACGCTCGTGATCGACCTCGACGACTCGGGCCACGCTCGCGGCTACTGCTACTACCACGTCATTATGCCGCACGGCCTCGATCACTGGGGGAGGTACTTCGATCGCTTCGAGCAGCGTGACGGCCAGTGGCGCTTCGCCCGACGACGGGTCACCCGCGACGGCAGCATCGACTGACGAGGGTCTCGGACTCAATCGGGCCGATGGCTCGCTGTGTCGTCCCAGACACGGGTCACGACGTCGGATGTCGTGAGATAGCCGAGGTTCCGGTACGAATAGCGCATCATCTGTTCGCCGTACTCGGGTGGGTCAGCTGCGATGCAGTCCGACGGGATCACCAGGCGATAGCCGTGGTTGACCGCCTCGATGGCCGTGCCGAGCACGCCGAGGTTCGCCGAGACCCCCGTCGGGAGGACGGTCTCGACGCCCATCGCGCGAAGACACGGGTCGAGTTCTGTTCCGTGGAAACCGGACATCCCGTGGGTGCGGTCGATGATGACATCACTGTCGACCGGAGCAACCTCAGGAACGATCGAACGATCGATTGTCGCGCTCGATGCAGCCCCCGTCGCTCTGGCCCGGTCGAGCATCGGCGTCTTCGGAGCGCCCCATGCACCATCGCGCGATGACATCGTGCAGTACACGACATGGGCGCCATTGCGGCGCGCGGCCGACAGCAACGCGGCCAGCCGACCGAGCACACCGTTCCGGGCAGCGTCGGCGAGGCCGCGGTACGGGACGTGTTCACCCAGCACCATCTGCTGGCATTCGAAGACGACGACAGCGCACCGGGATGGCTCGAGGTACTTCGTGGGGTCGAACCCGCTCACGCCGGTTCGACGTCCTGAGCGGATGCGATCTGCTTGGCGGACGCATAGTCGGCCTTGCCATTGGGGAGGCGAGGCGTCTGATCGACGAAGAAGACGCGACGCGGGGCCTTGTATCGGGCGAGTCGCGCTCGTACCCATTCGGTCACCTTAGCGGGTTGTAGCGTCGCTCCGTCACGGAGTTGGACGACTGCGCTGACGATCTGGCCGTACTGGTCGTCGGGCATGCCGAACACCAGGCAGTCGTCGACCTCGGGCATCGACTTGATCACATCGTCGACCTCCTCGGGTGACACCTTCTCGCCACCGGTATTGATGACGAGCGAGCCGCGCCCGACGAGGGTGATCGTCCCGTTCGGATTCAGGATGCCGAGGTCGCCGGGGGTCGTGTACCACTCGCCGTTGATCGTTCGGAAGTTCTCGGCCGTCTTCGCGTCATCGTTGTGGTAACCCATCGTCGAGGT
>JAQCHM010000241.1 GCA_027730885.1 Actinomycetota bacterium
GGTGAGACCGGCCGCACGGCGAATCTCGTCCCGCTGGCGTACGCGGTTGACGAACTCGTAGGCGATGACGGCGGCCAGGAGCAGGATGCCCTGCATGATGGTGACGATCTCCCGGGAGGCCGATCCGCTGACCTGAAGGATGGCGGCGCTGGAGTCGAGGAAGGCGAACAGGAGGGCCGCGAACGCCATCCCGCCGGCATTGTTCCTGCCCAGCAGCGCCACCGCGATGCCGGCAAAGCCGAGTCCCTGGATGAATCCCTGGTCGTAGGCGTGCGAATCGCTGAGGATCTCGGGCATGCCGACCAAGCCTGCGACGGCTCCTGACGCGAGCATGGCCAAGAGGACCATCCGCTTGGGGGGAACGCCTCCGGCCCGAGCCGCGAAGGGATTCATGCCGCTGGCCCGCAAGTCGAAGCCGATGCGAGTCCGGTTGACGACGACGTGATAGAGAACGCCGACCAGGATGGCGAAGGCGAACACCCCCGGGAGGATACGTCCCTTGGAGATGTCCCGGGTGACCAGTTCGAGCAGCCAATTGAGGTCCGGCATCCAACCCGATTCGGCGACCTTGCTGGTGCCCTGGTTCGACGCGGTCGGATCGTCGATGAAACGAGGCAGGAGCGCAGGGATGAATCCGGCCAACACGATCGAGTTGAGCATGATGGTCGAGATGACTTCGTTGACTCCTCGCGTCACCTTCAACAGACCGGCGAATCCGGAGAACGCGGTGCCGACGATCATGGCGGTCATCACGATTGTCAGCACATGCAGCGGTCCCGGCAGCGTGACCTTAGCCCCGATGACAGCCGCGGCGAAGGCGGCCAGGATGTACTGACCCTCGACCCCGATGTTGAACAGGTTCATGCGGAAACCGATGGCGGCGGCGACGGCCGAGATGTAGAGCGGCGTGCCCCGGTTGAGGGTGTCGACGAAGGTCTCGAGCTTGCGACCGTTGTCGAACATGAGTCGGAACGTCTCGACCGGGTCGCTGCCGGCCAACACCAGCACCACCGACGTGATGGCGATGGCGACCACCGTGGCCGCGAGCGGAGCAGCCAATGTGAACGCAATCCGTCGCGACAGAGGGATCTTCACTCCTGGCCTCCTGCTGTCTGGAGAGCCGCGCCGGTCATGTAGCTGCCGAGCGTGCGGGGATCGATCTCGGCCGGGTCCAGCGTCGCCACCAGGCGGCCGTGGAACATGACGACGATGGTGTCCGAGAGACCGATGAGCTCGTCGAGGTCGGCCGAGATGAGCAGCGTCGCCAGACCCTTGGACCGGGCCGCTCTGATCTCGCTCCAGACATCGGCCTGGGCGCCGACGTCGATGCCGCGGGTGGGGTGGGCCGCGATGAGCACCGCCGGACCCGAGGTCATCTCCCGGCCGATGATCAGCTTCTGCTGGTTTCCACCGGAGAGGGCTCGAGCGGTGACGTCGACGCTCGGTGTCCGCACATCGAACTCCTGGCGGATCTCCTCGGTGCGTTTGCGGGCACCGGCCCGGTCGATCCAGAACCCCTTGGAGAACGGTGACCGGGTCTGATGACCCAGCATTGCGTTCTCCCACAGCGGAGCATCGAGCAGCAGTCCCTCCTCGTGGCGGTCCTGGGGTACGTAGGCGATGCCGGCCTCGCGGCGATGACGAACGTTCGACCTGGTGATGTCGTTGCCGAGTAGCCGGATGCTCCCGGCATCGAGGTGGCCGGTGCCGACCAGGGCGGCGATGAGCTGACTCTGCCCGTTGCCCTCGATCCCCGCGATGCCCAGGATCTCGCCCTTGTGGACGGAGAGCGAGACGTCGTCCACGACCGGTCGTTTGTCCTCGCCGAGGACGGTCACACCCTGAACCTCGAGCGCAACCTCGGCGGTGACGGTCGACTCGGTGGTCTGGGGCGTCGGCAGCTCGCTGCCCACCATCAGTTCGGCCAGATCGCCCGCGGTGACATCGGCCGCCTTCACGGTCGCGATGGTCTTCCCCCTGCGGATGACGGTGATCGAGTCAGAGATCTCGAGCACCTCCTGCAGCTTGTGGTCGATGAAGATGATGGTCGAGCCGCTCGCCTTCAGATCTCGGAGGTTGGCGAAGAGCTCCTCGACCTCTTGGGGGATCAACACCGCTGTCGGTTCGTCGAGGATGAGGATCTTGGCCCCTCGGTAGAGGACCTTGATGATCTCGACCCGTTGGCGTTCGCCCACTTCGAGGGTGTCGATGAGGTCGTCGGGGTCGATGGAGAGCCCATAGCTCTCGATGACCTCCGTCAGGTGCCGGCGGGCCTCGCCGAAGTCGATCAACCGGCCGAGGCGCACCGGTTCCGACCCGAGGATGACGTTCTCGAGGACCGAGAGCTGACCGGCGAGCATGAAGTGCTGATGGACCATGCCGATACCGGCAGCGATGGCGTCGGTGGGGGAGGAGAAGCGGACCTCAGCCCCGTTGACCCTCATCACGCCCGCGTCGGCTGCCTGCATCCCGTAGAGGATCTTCATGAGCGTGGACTTGCCGGCGCCGTTCTCGCCGCAGATGGCGTGGATCTCGCCCTGCTGCACGGTCAGGTTGACGTCGTCGTTGGCGATGACTCCTGGGAAACGCTTGGTGATCCCGATGAGCTCGATGGCCGGCGTCGTTCGCTCGTTCACACATGGCCTCCAGGCTGGCCGATCGTCATAGGGTTCGGAGCCGGAAGCCTAGACGCCAGGTCGACGGTGGCCAAGAGTGCAGCGGAGGCGCTGCTACCGTTCCGAGATGACCGAGTCTTCGCTGGCCCTCGAACGGCTGTACCACTGGGAATCGACGGCTCCGGACCGTGTCTGCCTGACCCAACCGATGGGCGGCGAAGTGACTCGGGACTTCACCTGGCGTGAGGTCGGCGAGCAGGTTCGTCGCATGGCCGCGCATCTCGAGGCACAACAGTGGGAGCCGGGTTCCCGAATTGCGATCCTGTCCAAGAACTGCGCGTGGTGGCTGTTCTCCGATCTCGCTGTCTGGATGGCCGGGCACGTTTCGGTGCCGCTCTACCCGACCCTCGCCACAGACACCGTCGGTCAGATCCTTAGGCACAGCGAGGCCAAGGCCTGCTTCGTCGGCAAGCTCGACGGCTGGGATGCCATGGCGCCAGGCGTGCCGGCCTCGATGCCCTGCATCACCTATCCACTGTCGCCCGATGCAGCCCGGGCCGAGCATCCCGGATGGGACGAGCTGTGCGCCGAGGCCGACATGCTCGTCGGTCAGCCGGTCCGGGCCGCGGACGAACTGGCGACCATCATCTACACGTCGGGAACGACCGGTGTGCCCAAGGGCGTGATGCATTCGTTCGGGAGCTTCGCCTGGGCCCTCGACGCAGGAATCGAACGCATCCCGATGAGCATCGACGATCGCATGTTGTCCTATCTGCCTCTCGCCCACGTGGTGGAGCGCGTCCTGGTCGAACACGGCTGGCTTCGAACCGGCATGCACCTGTACTTCGCCGACTCGCTCGACACGTTCGCGCTCGACGTCCAGCGGGCACGGCCCACGATCTTCTTCTCCGTGCCTCGGCTCTGGGTCAAGTTCCAGCAAGGGGTCCACCACAAGCTGCCCGAGGCCAAGCTCCAACGGCTCCTGCGGCTACCCGTCGTCGGTGGGCTGGTACGAGCCAAGGTCCGCAAGGGCCTCGGTCTCGACCAGTGTCGGATCGCGGCCGGAGGAGCCGCCCCGATGCCGGCCGCGTTGCTCGAATGGTTCGCTGGCCTGGGCCTGCCGATCAACGAGGGGTACGGCATGACCGAGAACCTCGCGGTGTCCCATATCACGATCCCGGGCAGGAACCAGCGGGGAACCGTCGGCCCGGCATACAGCGGCGTCGAGCACCGGATCGATCCGACCACCGGCGAGGTCCAGATGCGCAGCCCGGCCCTCATGCTGGGTTACTACAAGGAGGAACAGCTCACCCGGGACACCTTCACCGACGACGGATGGCTGAAGACGGGCGACAAGGGAACCATCGACGGGCAGGGCCTGCTGCGCATCACCGGCAGGGTGAAGGATCTGTTCAAGACCGGCAAGGGCAAGTACGTCGCCCCGGCGCCAATCGAGGACAAGTTGATGATGCATCCGGCCGTCGAGGCGTGCGTCGTCGCCGGCGCGAATCTTGGCCAGCCCGTCGGCATCGTGATGCTGGGCGAAGACGGCGCTGCTGCGCCTCGAGATGCACTCGAGCGGTCGCTGCTCGAACATCTCGACGAGGTGAACGCCGGCCTCGACCCCCACGAACGTCTGCAGTGCCTGGCGCTGACCACGACACCCTGGACCGTTGAGAACGACTTGGTCACCCCGACGTTCAAGGTCAAGCGTGACCGGATCGATCAACGATACGGCGAGGCCTACGAGCAATGGGAAGCTGCCGGGCAGCGCATCGTGTGGGTCGACTGAGCCGGCCGCAAACCGGCCGACGAGAAAACGACCAGTGCCCCGGCGCTCGGGCCGGGGCACTGAATCGGTGTAGCGGTGTAGGGAATGGGACGTGACTGCGGGGCCGAGCCTCTACGGCGCGGTGGGGACCTCGATCTCGCCCGCAAGGATCTGGGCCTTGTACTCCTCGAGCTGGTCGGCGATGTCGTCGATGAAACCGCCGCTGGTGGAGTAGCCGACGCCGTCGACCGAGAGGTCATACACGGTGTTGCCGGCAGCGAAGGTGCCGTCGGCCTGGGCCTCGGTGACTTCGAACACCGAGACGTCGACCCGCTTGAGCATCGAGGTCAGGATGAACTCCTGGACGCTGGGGTCGGCCGTGACGTACTGGTCGGAGTCGACCCCGATGGCCCACACCTTGGTGCCGCCTTCGCTCTGGGTCTTGGCGGCCTCGAAGAGGCCGGCGCCCGAACCGCCGGCGGCGTGGTAGATGATGTCCGCGCCCTGTCCGTACATCTCGAGGGCGATCTCCTTGGCACGGTCGGCCGCGTAGAAGCCATCGAAGTCGGGGGCCATGGTGATGTACTGCGACACGATCTCGATGTCGGGGTCGGCCGCCTTTGCGCCTGCGGCGAATCCGGCCTCGAACTTCTCGATCAGACCGTAGCCGCCGACGCCGCCGATGAAGCCGACCTTGCCGGTGGTGCTCTTGAGCGCAGCTGCGGCGCCGACCAGGAACGAGCCCTGCTCCTCGGCGAAGGTCAGGCCGGCAATGTTGTCGCCGAAGGGGACGGCTTCGTTGTCGAAGTCGAGCATGGCCGCGTCGACCACCGCGAAATTGACGTCGGGGAACTCGGCGGCGACGGTCTTGACGTCCTCCTCGAAGAGGAAGCCGATGGCCAGGACCAGCGCGCTGCTCTCGGCCTGGAGCCGAAGTAGCTCGGCTCGGTTGGAACCGTCGGCGTTCGGCTCGGCTTCGCTGGAGGTCACGCCCAGCTCGGAGACCGCGAGGTCCATGCCGGCCGCGGCGCTGTCGTTGAACGACTGGTCACCCCGGCCACCGGTGTCGTAGGTGAGGCCGGCGTTGAAGCCGGCGTCGGCGCCACCGCTTCCGGCATCGCTTTCGGCC
>JAQCHM010000242.1 GCA_027730885.1 Actinomycetota bacterium
CCAGGCTCCCCCCGGCCGTGACGAGGTCGATGGTCGGAGTGCAGGCATTCAGGTGTTGTCAGGTTCCCTTGGACGCGACGTCGGTGGTCCAAGCCCGTCCGTCGTCACAGACCCCGGCCGCGGCCGCCGGTGCGGCCAGTCCGGTGACCGTCACCGCCAACAAAACGAAAAGGGCCGCCGCGGCCCCACGGATTCGACGCATCGATCTTCTCCTCCACTTCGCCCACCGACAATCTAGTGACAAGTGCGACTTGGGTGGTGGACCAGGACGGGCCGTTCGTCAGAACCGGAGTGGGCGATTCGCGCTCCAGTCGAGGGGATGTTCCTGGACGTCGATCTCGACACGCTTCCACGTGACATCGATGGGTGCCGGTCCCTCGGAGGAAGCGTCGGTTCCGCCGGCTTGCTGGTCGGATCGTGGGTCGACCATCAGCTCGAACATGCCGTTGCGAAGTTCGTCGATCGGCCGGGCTATGAGATGGGCGAAGGCTTCGGCGCATTCGTGGGGTTCGAGCATCCGCGGCTGCCATCGTCCCCAGACCCGTTCGTTGTCGGCGTACTCGTCGGTCATGCCCGTGCGGATGAACGGGAAGAGTACCGAGAAGGCCGACACTTGTTCGGCGCTGCGGCCGAGGTTGATCTCGAGGACCTTCGGCAGAGCGAGTACGGCCCAGTTCGACAAGGCGTACCCGGGCACTGACGGACCAGGGTCGATGGCCTGGCGCGACGAGACGTACACGAACTGGACGGGCTCGTTGTGGTAGACGGGCTCACCAGCCCACAGATGGGTCGAGGCGAGGAACCCGTCGATCTTGGTGTCGAGCACCAGGCGGGACTCCTCGAGATTGTCGATGAAGCGCTGGCGGACTCGGGCTCGTCGCACCGCCAGTGGCTCGTCGGCCTGCTCCTTGAGGGCCCGCCCGAACTGGTACCCGCCTTCGGTCAGGCCGCTGTTGCAGATCACGAGACTCGGAGGCTTGCCGCCCATCTGCTCGATCACATAGCCACGGCTGGCCCAGAGATCGCGCAGATTGGTGACATCGGCCTGCACGGGGAACGCGTTCACCCCCGCGTCCTGGAGCGCGGCGACGAGGTCGAACCCGTCCTGGTAGCTGCGATGGAAGTGGACACCGACCGACGCGGCGCCGTTCAGTCCTGCCGCGAGGGCAAAAGCCTGGCCGATACCCCCGTCCTTACCGGCGCCGGTGATGAACACCCTTTTCCCCTCGAAGCCTGAGGCCAGCTCGGGAGTGAAACGAAAGCGATCAGTGTCAGCTCGGTATATCCACCGAGCCTAATGGTGCCGGCATCCAACGGCGGACGGTCCGGGCTCAGGACCCGAAGGCAGCGACTTCCTCTTCGGTAAGACAGTCGGCGACTGCCTGATTGAAGACCCCGTCGGCGGGTTCGAGGCCGGCGATCCTGAGCTCGAACAAGGTCAGGGCTTCGATCGAACGGGTGACGCAGGCGACGGTTTCAGCGGAGAGAGCGACCCCTGCCGATGCAGCGACGGCCGAGAAACCTCGGCCAGGGTCGACGCATCGGTGCAGCGGCTCGACTGCCGATCGGGCCAGCGCTGTCGGTGTCGAGTCCGACACGAAGCCGCCGAGGATCGTTCCCTGCCAGTAGGCGTCGAGCGACGGCGCGGCGGCCTCGAACTCGCGGTCGACGCAGGCGAAGTCGATGGTGTCGACGATGCCGGGCGCGGTGTAGTCGGCGAACAGCGCTCGGCTGGCCAACCCCAGAGGGATGCACGCCTTGGCCGAAGCGAGGTAGGCCCTTCCCGCGGCCTGGCCGGGCAGCCGGTCCGCCTCTACCGCGAGGCGCCCGGCCAGGACGGCGGCCGGGTCCCCGGCGGTGGTCGGTCGCAGGCAGTCGTAGCTGCCCTGAGGAAGGTTCCTCGAACCGATGACGGTCGACGCGATGCGACCGGCGACACCGTCGGCGCCGGCGCAAGCGGCGAGATCGGAGGCGAGGGCCTCAAGCTGGGGCTCGTCGAGGTCAGCGAGCGCGGCGACGAGGTCACGCCCCGCGGCCTCGGGAAGCGCGGCCCAGCACTCGTCGACCGCGGCGAACTTACTGGCCACCGGGTCGTCGACCGGAATCGGCGTACCCAGGACGAACTCGGCCTCCTCGGGGCTCAGACACCCCGCGATGTCCGCCTCGTACCCGGCCTGGTCGAAGTCCCGGAGCGCCAGCTTGCTCTCCCAATAACCGTGGACCTGGGCGGCCTCACCGATACACGCACGACTTGTTGCCGTGAGCTGCGCTCCCGTGCTCGGATCGGCGGCGATGAAGTTGCCGGTGTCGATGCAGTCGTACAGCGGAGCGACGATCGTCGCCGTCTGCGCGTCGCCGAGGTCGGCGGACTCGCCGGAGTCGGTGATCGAGAGCTGCAACCTCCAGAACAGTCGCATCGCGCCGTCGTCGCTTTCCTCGGACGCGTCGAGGCAGACCTCGTCGACCGATGCGGCGTAGCCCATAGGGTTCGCCGAGCGCAGCGCGACCGCCAGGTACCTTCCGGGCACACAGTCGAGGAAGGCATCGGTGAAGGCGTCGATGGCCCCGTCGGAGGGCACTTCGAGGCGTGTCCGGCGGAGGCTCACCTCGAGGATGGTTGCGCCGTCGGCATCCATGGCGGGAGTCAGACAGTCGGCAGTCTCGGCGGGAAGAAGGACGCCGGTCACGACGATCTTCGTCGCCATGTACTCAGCCGCGAGCTCGGGGCCGAGGCACTCGAAGAGCTCCCGGCTCGCGTCGTCGACGAGATCGTCGGGGATCGACAGCACCTGACCGGTGACCGACGGATCGATCGCCAGACTCGTGATGTCCGGCGGTTCTGCCTCGATCATCGATCGGCACAGGCTCACCAGACCATCGACCGCGGTCCGGCCGCCCGCCTCGATCAGCGTGGTGCTCGTCGTGGTCTCCGAGCCCTCCGAGGAATCGCTGGTGCACGCGCCGGCTATGAGAACCAGACCGAGGAACAACCCGACGAGCGCCCGGAGGCGAGAACGTTCGGGAGCAGACGTGAAAGACGGCGACAGCACAGGCGAGAAGCTACCGCTTCTCAGGCCGGCTGATACCGCAGCAGGGTGAGGTCGCCCGCCCGATGGAAGTAGGGCTTCACCCGCATCCCGATGCGTACGCCGTCCTCGGTGACGTTCTCCAGGCTCGTGGTGAGCTTGGGGCCTTCGTCGAGTTGGACGACGGCGAGCACGAGGTCCGGGGCCTCGCTGAAGGCCGGAGTCGTTGGTTGCCGGGCGATGGTGTAGGTGTAGAGCGTCCCCGCTCCGCTGATGGTCTCCCAGACGAGGTTCGGCGACATGCAGGCGGAGCACCTCGATCGCGGGTAGTAGACCCATTGGCCGCACTCGGCGCAGTGTTGGAGGTCGACTCGGCCGGCCGCCAGCGCGTCCCAGAAGGGCTGTGCCGTAGGGGTCGGATCGGGCACGATCGGAGCCGGCTGGGGTTGTTGCGGAGCCGCGGTCGTCGTCATCGGCTTCAGGCTCCCTGCAGGATCAGCGCGGACTGCTCGCTCATGATCCCGCCCGTCCCTGAGACGAACACGTTGTCCGCTCGTCGGAGTTGACGTTCGCCGGCCCGACCCTGGATCTGTCGGATGGCTTCGACGACCTGCGTCATGCCGCCGGCCATTCCCGGTTGTCCCATCCCGAGTTGTCCGCCGTGGGTGTTCACCGGGAAGTCCCCTCGATAGCTGAGGTCGTGCCGACGGACGAACTCGAGGCCCTCGCCTTTGCCGCAGAAGCCTGCATCCTCGAGGGAGAGGAGCACCGTGATGGTGTAGCAATCGTAGAGCTGGCAGGCATCGATGTCGCCCGGGAAGATACCGGACATGGCGAAGGCTTGCTGGGCGGCAGGGCCGATGGGGGTGCGGACGAGGTCGTCGGCGTAGCTGTGGGTCTTGTACGCGAGGTGCTCGCCGAAGCCTCGGACGAATGCGGGGCGGTGCCTGGTCGACGCCGCCCGGTCGCGCGACGTGACCACGATCGCCGCTCCTCCCTGGCAGGGCATCACGATTTCGAGCACATGGATGGGGTCGGCGACCACTTTGGAGGCGAGCACGTCGTCGATGCTCAGCGGCACGTCCCTGAACACGGCCAGGGGGTTGGCGTTGGCCGAGGTTCTCTGATCGGCCGCGATCTTGGCCAGCGCACGTTCGTCCCAGCCGAACTCGGCGGCGTAACGCTGGGCGATCATCGCGTAGCCGGCGTTCTGGGCGATGTTTCCGTACGGGATGTCGAACTCGGCCTGGGGTGAACCCCACTCGTTCGAGGACGCCCCCGTCGTCAGCCAGTCTTGCCGCGGGCCTCTCGGGTTGGTCGGTCGTGGTCGCGGGCGAGCAGGCACAGCGCAGACCACGACGTCGCAGAGACCGAGCTCGATGGCCGCGGCCGCCCGCCAGACCATCCCCACCGGGCTTGCGCCTCCCAGGTCGACCCGCTCGGCGAAGTTGACCCTCCAACCGCAGTACTCGGCGATGGTGGCCGGGACGAAATCGGTGGATTCGCGAAGGTCACAGCAGACCAGGCCGTTCACCTCGTGGGCCGCAATGCCGGCGTCGGCCAGCGCCGACGCCGCGAGGTCTGCCCATTGCTCCAGTTGAAAGGCCCGGACCCCGGCGTGCTTGCGCTCGCTCTCCCATTCGGCCCACCCGACGACGGCTGCGTCACCACGAAGTCCCATGGCCGGATCATTTCATGCCGTTGGCAAAGTGCGGGAATCCCCGCTGTCCTCAGATGACACTGTCCTCAGATGAGGCTGTCCTCAGATGACGCGGGCTCAGATGACGCGGGCTCAGATGACGACGCCTGCCTCCCGCATCGCAGCGACGTCGGCCGGCTCGTATCCGATCGCGGCGAGAATCTCATCGGAGTGTTGGCCGCGGCCGGGCGCCGGCCGGGTGATGGCGGTGGGCGTCTTGCTGAAGTGGGCGGGGGGACGGGTGGTGACGATCCGGCCGGCTGTGGGGTGCAGCTCCTCCACGATGATGCCGGTGTGAATGACCTGCGGGTCGTCGAAGACGTCGTCGAGGGCCAGCACGGGAGCCGACGGGACGTCGGCGGCGCGGAGCGCGGCCAATGCCTGCTCGGTGGTGAAGTCTTTCAGTGCGGCCGCGAACTCGGCCCGCATCACCAACGAATGGCGGAGCCGACTTCCCCGAGAGGCGAAACGAACGTCCTCGGCCAGATCGGGTCGGCCCAGGGCCCGGGCCGCGTTCTGGAAGTGTTCGTAACTCACCCAGACGGCCGAGATCTGACCGTCTGCTGTGTCGTACGGCGCGTACCAGATCGAATAGGTCGGCACCGGTTCGGCGTCGGGCAACGCGTGGTTCCAGTACACGTCGGGCCACAGCCAGGCGAGTATCGACTCGAGGAGGCTGATCTGGATGTGCTGTCCGCCGGCGCCGTTGGATCGGGCAATGACCGCCGCGAGCGCGGCCGTTGCCGTGGTCATGGCGGTCGGCTTGTCGACGACGATGCTCTTGAA
>JAQCHM010000243.1 GCA_027730885.1 Actinomycetota bacterium
TGCTCGAGGAAATGGGTCGTGCCCTGTTGTGCGCGCCGTTCTTCTCCGGCCAGCTCGCAGCACTCGCCCTGTTGCACTCCGGCGACGATGGAGCCAAGGCCGAGTATCTGCCCGGCATCGCTTCGGGCCAGACCATTGCATCCCTCGCCTACACCGAGGAGAACGGCAAGTGGGACGAATCGGCCGTCACTGCGACCGCCGACGCCGGGGGCAAGATCACGGGCACCAAGAGTTTCGTCATCGACGGTCACACCGCGAACCTGCTCATCGTCGCGGCTCGCAGCGCCGCCGGCGTCAGCCTCTATGCCGTCGACGCCGGTGGTGCCGGTGTCACCCGCACCGCGCTGTCGACCATGGACCAGACCCGCAAGCAGGCCAAGATCCACCTCGACGGTGCCCAGGGCAAGCTCATCGGCACCGACGGCGGTGGCTGGGCGACGCTCAGCACCGTGCTCGATTTCGCTGCGGTCGGCCTGGCCGCCGAGCAGGTCGGCGGCGCCCAGTTCGTGCTCGAGATGGCCGTCCAGTACGCCAAGGACCGCGTCCAGTTCGGTCGTCCCATTGGCTCGTTCCAGGCCATCAAGCACAAGTGCGCCGACATGCTCCTCGAGGTCGAGTCGGCCAAGTCCGCGGCCTATTACGGTCTGTGGTGCGCCGCCGAGATGAACGACGAGCTGGCGGCGACGGCGTCGCTGGCCAAGGCCTACTGCTCCGAGGCCTACTTCCATGCGGCGGCCGAGAACATCCAGATTCACGGTGGTATCGGCTTCACCTGGGAACACCCGGCTCACCTGTACTTCAAGCGGGCCAAGAGTTCCGAGCTCATGTTCGGTGACCCGGCCTACCACCGAGAGCTGCTCGCGCAGCGCATCGGCCTCTGATTGCCGTTCTGATCCTCGCCGTCGCCGCGGTTGCGGTGGTGGTCCTCGGGTTGCTCGTCGTCGGTTGGGCCGTGTCCAAGACCAACGAGCAGCCCGATCAGATCGTGGTCGATGCCCACGAGGCCATCGACTTCTGCGCCGAGGCTCTTTCGCTCGAGGTGAGCTCGGTGCTCAGCTACGAGGACCTTCGACGGTTGTTGCGCCTGCACCTCGAGTGGATCCAGGCGTTCCATTGGGCGTCCGAGGGCGTGGCCGCGGCTGACGGGCCGATGATCTTCGAGCAGTTCGACGCGGTCGACTACATTCTCGAACGGGCCGATGTCAACGGCTTCGTGGTGGACCGCAGGCACGTCGCCGCGGTGGTCGATGTGCACTCCTCCTATCTGCAGGTCATGGGGGCCATCCACATCGGGAACCCCGAGGACACGCTGGTCGACCTCCCTGAACTCCCGCTGCTCGGCCTTCCCGAGCTGGGGCGTCGTTCCGATAAATCGCTTTCCACCGGGGATTTCGGTGTGGCAGACTTTCGGGACCAAGAGGAAGGAGGTGGTCCAACTGCATAGCAAACGTTCTGGGACCTTGGAGGTGGCTGGCCGCTAGCGGACAGCTGGACCGCTGGTGAATCCCAGCCGGTCACCCCTGGATCGACGTGGCGAACGAGTCCCACTCGCCGCATCGAACGCCGATCCGGGTCCCCAGCAAGAATCACAAACCGATGCGTTCTGCAGTACAGGGCCCGCCGAAACGGCGGTCCCGGTACTGCAGTTCGCTTTTTGGTCGTTCAGTTCGGTCGGCAGTTCGGTTGACCGTGAGTAAGGTTGGTGGCGTGAAGCGCCCAACGAAGTTCGCCCACTTCCGCTACGTCGGCGACAAGCGAAACCTCATCGTCTACGACGTCGACCAACTCGAGGACGAGGCCGTCGTCTCGGAGCTCATGGCCGCGGGAACCTACTTGTGCTTCGGACCCGACACGCTTGCCGAGGCTCGCAATCGAGGCTTCCGGCCGTACAAGGGCAACGGCGCTGGCTGAGGAACTGCGCATCCCGTCGACCGATGGGGCCGAGCTCGAAGGCTTCCTCGCCCGTCCGCCCGCCAGCCATGTCCCACTGCCCGGCGTGCTGCTGTTCCACGGCTTCCCATCCGGCGCGGTCTGGGCCGAACACATTGGTTCCGACCTGCCCGAGCTGGCCACCCGGATCGCCGACGAGATGGGATTCGCGGCGTTGGCCGTTCGCTTCCGTGGTTGCGGTTCCTCAACGGGGGACTTCAGCCTCGGAGGGTGGATCGCCGACGTGCGGGCCGCCATCAAGCACTTTCGCTCCGTCGTGCCTATGACCGGACTGTGGGTCTGTGGGTTCGGAACCGGAGGAACCGTCGGACTGGTCGCGGCGTCAGACGACCCCGCTGTCAGCGGTGTGGCGATGGCCGGCTCGCCGGCGGATTTCGACGACTGGGCCGAGAACGACGCCCGGTTGCTCGCGCACGCACACCAGGTCGGCGCCATCAAGACCTTGGCCTACCCGACGGACCCGGCCCACTGGTCGAGCGAGTTCCGAGCGATCCGAGCCGTCACCGCGGCGGAGAAGATGGCGCCGCGGCCCTTGTTCCTGCTGCACGGAGCAGACGACGACGTCGTACCCCAGATCGACGCCCGGCTGCTCGCCGATGCCCACGGCGCGGGCGAACTCCGGGTGCTTCCAGGGGCGGGCCACCAACTACGACACGACCCCCGAGCCATCGCCATCCTGCTCGGCTGGCTCGGTCGCTCCAGCGCCGAGGTCCTGTAACCGGAGTTCTCTGATCGACCCTGCGCACCGCTGGCGGGTCAGTCGGTCTTGGGTCGTCCGAGTGCCTTCTGTTCCTTTCGGAAGGACCGCAGCCGAGCCAGGTCGGACGACGAGCCGATGTCGGCGACCGATCGGGGAACGTCGTCGGCGAAGGGGCCACAAGCCTGTTGCCAACCGGCGAGATCGTGCCCGAAGCGCTTGACGAGCACGGCCAAGGTGATCTGGGCCTTTTCGGGCCCGAAGCCTGGTAGTGCGAGGAGCCGATCGAGGACCACGCCGGCGTCGGTGGCTTCGCGCCACAAGAGCCCGGCATCGCCGCCGTAGTGTTCGGTCACGTAACGGCAGAGCCCGTGGATGCGTCGGGCCATGGCCGCCGGATAGCGGTGCACCGCCGGCTTCTCGACCGCGACCGTAACCAGAACGTCAGGCTCCAGTTCGCTCAGCTCCCTGGCGTCGAATCGGTGACCGAGGGCCTCGAGCCGAGTGGCGAGGCGCGCAGGTCCTCGAAACGCCCACTCGATGGGAACCTGCTGGTCCAGGATCATCGCGACGAATAGGGCCAAGGGATCGCGGTTGACGAGGTCCTCCGGTCCCGGCGGGTCGGTGAAGACGATTGGCACCCGGGTCGTCCGACGGCCCGCGGCTCAGCCGGCCCAGGAGGGGTCTCGGTCGGCGTCGATGCCGTAGTGGGCGAGCGCGTCAGCCACCGTCTGGTGAGAGATCCGGCCCTCCTCAGCCAGCTTGGCCAACACGGTGACCACGACGTTCGGGGCATCGGTCTCGAAGAACGCCCGCAGCTGCTCGCGGGTGTCGCTTCGGCCCATGCCGTCTGTCCCGAGCACGGTGAACGGGCGGGGGACGAATCGGGCGATCTGTTCGGGTACCGCCCGCATGAAGTCGGACACAGCGACCACCGGGCCGGGGCCGATGCCGAGCAGCTGGGTCACCAAGGCCTGGCGTGGCGCGGCAGTCGGGTGGAGGCGGTTCCAACGCTCGATTTCGAGCGCGTCCTCGCGGAGCGACTTGTAGTTGGTCGCGCTCCAGAGTTCGACGCCGATGCCCCACCGCTCGGCCAGCTCGCGCTGGGCTTCGCGTGCCGCCCCCTGAGCTGAGCCCGAGAACAGCACGCTCGCCTGCGTCTCGAGCCCGCCCCAGCCACCCGACCAGCGATAGAGCCCGTCGAGAATGCCTTGCTCGACGCCGTCGGGCATCGCCGGCTGCTCGTAGTTCTCGTTGTAGATGGTCAGGTAGTAGAAGACGTCCTCGTTGTCGACATACATGCGTTCGAGACCGGCGCGGATGATGACCGCGACCTCGTAGGCGAACGCCGGATCGTAGGCCTGGCAGGCCGGGATGGTGGACGCCAGGAGCAGACTGTGGCCGTCCTGGTGCTGCAGGCCCTCGCCCATCAGCGTGGTGCGGCCGGCGGTGGCCCCCATCAGGAAGCCGCGGGCACGAGAGTCGGCAGCGGCCCAGATGAGGTCGCCGACTCGCTGGAAACCGAACATGGAGTAGAAGGTGAAGAACGGCACCATCGGTACGCCCTGGTGGGCGTAGCTGGTGGCTGCGGCGGTCCAACTGGCCAAGGACCCGGCTTCCGTGATGCCCTCCTCCAGGATCTGGCCGTCCTTGTCCTCGGTGTAGCTGAGGAGCAGTTCGTGGTCCACGGGCTCGTAGAGCTGGCCGAACGGGGCGTAGATCTCGAACTCCCGGAACATGGAGTCCATGCCGAAGGTGCGCGCCTCGTCAGGGACGATCGGGACGACCCGTCGGCCGAAGCCCTCCTCGCGCATCAGCTCACGCAGCAGGGACGTGAAGACCATGGTGGTACTGACCGGGCGGCCGCCGGATCCCTCGAAGAAGGCTCTGAACGGAGCGTCGCTCGGCATGGGTAGCGGTCGGCGAAGCTCGACCCGCCGCTCGGGCAACGGGCCGTCGAGGGCCCGGCGTCGATTCAGCATGTACTGGATCTCGGGCGAGTCGGGCCCAGGCCGAATGTACGGGGGCTCGCCGGCCGCCATGGCTTCCTCGCTGATTTCGACGTCGCGAAAGAGGCGATCGCGGAGGGCGAGGATCTGCTTGGGCGTCATCTTCTTGAGCTGGTGGGTGGCGTTGCGGCCCTCGAACCCCTCGCCGAGGGTCCATCCCTTCACTGTTTTGGCGAGGATCACGGTGGGCTGCCCCACGTGCTCGGTCGCGGCTTTGTACGCGGTGAACACCTTCTGGTAGTCGTGTCCACCGCGGGGCAGCGCCCGGAGCTCGTCGTCGGTGAGGTGCTCGACCATCTTGCGCAGCCGCGGGTCGGGGCCGAAGAATTTCTCTCTGATGTAGGCGCCCGACTCGACGGCGTACCGTTGGAACTCGCCGTCGACGGTCGTGTTCATCTTGTCGATCAGGACACCGTCGACGTCACGCTGCAGGAGTTCGTCCCAGCGGCTGCCCCAGATGACCTTGATCACGTTCCACCCGGCGCCATGGAAGACACCTTCGAGTTCCTGGATGATCTTGCCGTTGCCCCGCACGGGGCCGTCGAGGCGTTGCAGGTTGCAGTTGACCACCCAGATCAGGTTGTCGAGGGCTGACCGGCCGGCGAGCGAGATGGCACCGAGGGTCTCGGGCTCGTCGGTTTCACCGTCGCCGATGAAGCTCCAGATCTTGCTGTTCGACGTGTCGTCGAGGCTCCGGTGCTCCATGTAGCGGTTGAAGCGGGCGTGGTAGATGGAGTTGATGGGGCCGAGGCCCATGGAGACGGTGGGGTACTCCCAGAAGTTCGGCATGAGCCGCGGGTGCGGGTATGACGACAGCCCGCCGCCGCCGATCTCCATGCGGAACCGGTCGAG
>JAQCHM010000244.1 GCA_027730885.1 Actinomycetota bacterium
GGTCGGGCGTTGGGGTGGTGGGGCTAGGCCGAGATCAGGACGCCGGATGCTTCCAGGGCATCGAGCTGGGAGGCGGCGAGACCCAAGATCTCTGCGAACACCTCTCGGTTGTCGGCGCCGCGGGCTGCCACGTGACCGGTGGTTCCGATGCCGTCGGCGAGAGCGGGGCGGGCCGGGACGTCGAATCCTGCATCGGTTGTGGCGAACAGCTGGCGGTGGGCTGCGAAGTCCGTGGCTGCGAGGTCGTCGATCGACCGCAGTTCGGCCGCTGCGAACGGCGAGCCTGCCTCGAGAACGGTGAGGAACTCCCCGAACGTGTCGAAGCTGCCCGCCCACTCGGCGATGAGTTGGACCAGATCCGCCCGATGCGCCTCTCGTGTCAGCGGATCGGCGAAGCGCGGGTCGGTCAGGAGATCGGGGCGGTTCATCAGCGGTGGTAGGTATTCGAACCAGGTGACGGGGTTGCCCGCGATGCCCCACACCCGGCCATCCGGCAGCTGCAACACCGGCGATTGGTCACACGCTCCGTTGTTGGTGCCGACCCAACCGCCGGCCAATTCCACCGCAACCCATTCCTGCATGTAGACCAGGGACTCGATCATGCAGACGTCGAGGTGGCCGCCGACGCCGGTGCGCAACGACTGGACCAACAGGGCATTGATCGATGCTGCAGCGAGCATGGCGGTGACCGCATCGCCCAACACCAGCGCAGGCTGCCGGGCGGGCCGATCGGTCTTTCGGGCGTCGTACTCGAGCAGGCCCGATACGAGATGACCGGCGGGCGCATAGGCCCGACGTCCGGCCCATGGGCCGGTCTGGCCGAAGCCGGTGATCGAGCAGTAGACCAAGCCCGGCTGGCGCCGGAGGAGTACGTCGGCCCCGAGTCCGTACTTGGCCATGACGCCTGGGCGGAAGTTCTCGACCACTACGTCGCAGGTCGCAGCCAGATCGAGGAGCAGTTGACTTGCCCCTTCCGCGGTCAGGTCGACGGAGCAGAACCGCTTCCCGGCGTTCTGCTGACAGAAGTAGGGATTCATGTCGCCCGGACTGTGCGGTGGGAACGTGCGGCTGAGATCTCCCTCCGGTGGCTCGATCTTGATGACCTCCGCCCCCTGATCGGCCAGGATCCGGGTGGCCATGGGTCCAGCGACGACGCGCGTCAGGTCGAGCACGCGGATGCCGTCGAGTGGTCGCATCGTTGGCCTCAGAATTTCCAGTGCAGCAAGCTGAACGCCGGCTCGTCGTCGGGATGGTGTTCGAAGACACCGTGGACCGGCGCGCCGATCACCAGTTCCTGGTGGGGACCACCGACGAGGTTGCCGACGATGCGGACGCCGTCGGCGGCCGGCAGTTCGACCAGGACGATGACATAGGGTCCTTGATCGGCCAACGCCGGGTGGACCGGATGCCACACACGCTGGTGGCTGTAGAGGATGCCCTCGGCCGGGGTGTCCTTGTAGGTGAGGTCGAAGGAATGGCAACGATGGCAGACCCATTCGGGACCCCACTGGAACTTGCCGCAGCCGTTGCAGAACTGCAGGCACAGGCGACCGTCGCGCAGGCCGTCCCAGTAGGCGGTGTCGAGACCGTCGCGGGAGGCGACGGGTTTCGGCAACCCCGGCAGGAGATAGGAATCGGAGGGGGTGGTTGGGCTGTTCACAGTGCGGCCTCGCTTCCGAACACGCAGGCGCTGACGGGAGTGACCATCGGGCCGGAATGGACCATCGACACGTTGACGTCGGGGACTTGGCTGGTCGACTCGCCCCAGATCTGTCGGACGGCCTCGATGTTGAGCTCGAGTCCGTGCATGTAGCACTCGGCCAAGTTGCCGCCGCTGGTGTTGAGCGGCAGTTTCCCGGTCGGGGCGACGAAGTTCTCGAACGTGAAGTAGTCGTTCACTTCCTCGGGGGAGCAGAAGCCGAACTCGACGATGCTCATCATCACGCCGCCGGTGAAGTTCTCATAGCTCTGCAGGACGTCGACGTCGGACGGGCCGATCTTGGCCATGTCGTAGAGGCGAGGAGCGACCGTGGGGAACGACGACGATCCGTAGTCGGGTGTGTTGTGCACGGGCGCTCCGGCACGGTGGTGCGAGCCGGATACGGCGCCCAGCACGTAGCAAGGCGGGCGAGCGAAGTCCTTGGCTCGGTCGGCGGAGACGATGAGCATGGCGGCAGCGCCGTCGTTCTCCTGACAACAGTCGAAGAGCCGGAAGGGCTCGGTGATCCAGCGCGACGAGTCGTAGGTCTCCTCGTCGAGCGGCCGACCGTACATGATCGCCCGGGGGTTGTTCTGGGCGTGGTGATAGGAGGCGAGTGATATGGCCTTCTGGGCATCGTGGCCGACACCGTGATCGTGCATGAAGCGCGTGACCTTCATGGCGAACTGCTGGGCCGCGGACATCAGTCCGTACGGCACCGTGTGGGCGCCGGTGCCCGAGATGGTGTTGTTGCGTGGTCCTTGCCCGAAGCGTCCGAACTGGCCCTGGGCCAAGGCTCGGAAGACCACGACGGCCTCGGCTTGGCCGGTGGCGACGGCCGCGGCAGCGTTGGCCAACGCCCCGGAGCCCCCGCCTCCTCCGCCTCCCCATTGCATGCTGGCGAAGCGAAGGTCGTTGATCCCGATGGCCGCGGCGAGCCGGGAAGCGTCGCTGCGGTCGTTGCTGTACGACGAGAACCCGTCGACGTCTCGAGGCGAGATGCCGGCGTCCTCGCACACGTTCAGCACGGCTTCGATGGCCATCTTGAACTCGGGGTCGGGCGACTGGCCCCAGCGGTAGTACTTGGTTTCGGCGACGCCCACCACGGCGGCCTTACCTCGCAATGTGCGTTCGGTCATTGCACCCCTCTCGGTTCGGCGGCGACCTTACCCCTCACGCCAAGATCCAGGAAAACGCGGGTTCCGGGCATCGAAGCGGCCGGAGCTGACGGTTGCGGCGGAGTGATCTACGCTCGGCCGACGAGAAACTGACCGACGAGTGGGGAGCATCATGGGAAAGCGGATTCTTTTGACGGGGGCATCGACCGGAATCGGGAACGCCACGTTGCGACGTTTGGTCGATCAGGGCCACGAGGTCGTCAGCCTCGACGTCAAAGAGGCGCCGGAAGGCGCGGCCGCTCACGTGCACTGTGACCTTTCGGACCCGGCCTCCGTTGATGCTGCTGTCGGTCAGCTCGACGGTTCGTTCGACGGCTTGGGCAACATCGCCGGGGTTGCGGGCAGCATGGGGGCCGAGCTGGTCCTGAGGGTGAACGTGTACGGCTTGCGACACCTGACGGATGCGCTGTTGGCGGCGGGGAAACTGAACGATGGCGGCTCGATCGTCAATATCGCCTCGCTTGCCGGGATGGCGTGGAATCGTCATCTCGATCGGATCGCCGAACTGGACGCGGCGGCGGATTTCGCAGCCGGTATCGGCGTCGCCGCGGCCTACGACCGGGGTGGACCGAATGCGTATGTCCTGTCGAAGGAGTGGGTGGTGTCCTACACCAAGCAGCTGGCAGGTCAGCTGCTCGATCGCAAGATCAGGGTGAACTCGGTGAGCCCGGGACCGGTCGACACGCCGCTGTTCCCCTACTTCGAGACCGATGCCGGCGCCGAACAGATGGCGTGGATGAATCAGCAGGTCGGTCGGGTGGGAACACCGGACGACGAGGCCCAAGTGGTGGCATGGTTGTTGGCCAGCGACTGTGGTTGGGTCAACGGTGTCGACCTGCCCGTCGACGGCGGGCTGTCAGCGGGAATGGCGGTCGGCTGGGCCGACACCAAGCAATCGCCGGCATCGGTGTCGCGTCGAAAGTAACGGGGGGACGCTACCTGACGCGTTCGTTGGCCAAGTCGAGGGCGACGTCGGCCAGCCGCTGGCAGTCCTCCCAGACCCGCCGGAAGCCACCGGGACCGTCGCCAGTCCGGTCCAGCGCGATGTTTCGGAACGGCTGGTCGTCGAACGGGCTGTAGGCATCCAGGATGACATGGGCACAGCCGAGCTCCTGCAGACGGTGAAGATCGGAATGGATCTGCTCGAGGGTGCCGTGGCCCATGAACCGTCCCTCGTCGGGCACACGATCGTCGGTGACGTGGAACAGGATCCGTGGACAGAGTTCGGGGCGCGGACGGCCCATCTCGTCGGCGATCGATTCCAGCCGCGGGATGGATCTTTCGGCGAACGAAGAGGCCCTGATCCTGATCGGGTGCCAGGCGGTTCCGAACTGCACGGCCCGCCGGATGGCGGCGTCACTGCCCCCGCCGACCCAGAGGGGGACCGTCGTCTGACGAGGTGGGGGACTGGTGTCGACATCCACGCAGCTGACGAACCTGCCGGTGAAGGTGAGCGTCGATTCGGTCCAGTGGCGGAGGATGAGGTCGAGGTACTCGTCGGTCATGGCTCCGCGTTCGTGGTACGGCACGCCCAATGCGGCGAACTCCTGTCGAGCCCAGCCGACGCCGACACCGAAGATCAGCCGTCCGCCGCTGAGCTGGTCGGTGTTGGCCAGCGAGCGGGCAAGCTCGAGCGGATTCCGATAGGGGACGATGATCACCGTCGTACCGATCGCGATGCGCTCGGTGACACCGGCGAGCCAACCAAGCAGGCCCAGCGGTTCGTAGAACGGCCCGGGGTAGCGCTCGCCGACGTCCGGGGTCACGGCGATGTGGTCGGAGGTCAGCAGGCTGTGAAAGCCAAGACGCTCCGCCAGCCGCGCCCAACCGCCCAGCGTTTCAGGGTCGGCGGCAGGACCGAAGTTGACCAGGTTCAGCCCGACCTTCACCGTCCGAATCCTTCGGTCCCCAAATCCCCCTGGGCCCGTTCCCGCAGGAAGGGGAGCAACAGGCCGAACTCGTCGTCAACCGATGTGGGTATCAGGTAGCCGCTCTCGTCGAGGATCTCGTTCAGGCGCTCGGCCACGACCTCGGGGGTGAGATCGTTCGCGTGGATGCCCGGCGTCACGCCGACGAACACCCGGCCTACCCGACCGCCCGATGCCGACAGCGTCTCGCCGGTGAGTGAGCACGAGCGGTGCGCCAGGTACGCGACGACCGGAGCGATCTGACGGGGCCCGAGCTGGCGCTCGAGCTCGGGGCCCTGCAGGCCGAACATCTGGGCTGCGGGGCTGTCGTCGCCGAGGACGTCGCCCGTCATCCGGGTGAGTGCGCCAGGGGCCAGGGCGTTGACGGCGATGCCGTACCGCCTGCCCTCCAGGGCGAGGGTCTTGGTCATGCCCATGATGGCCGCCTTCGCGGCGGCGTAGGCCGACTGACCGAACGATCCGAACAGCCCCGAGCCCGACGAGGTGTTGACGATCCGGCCGTAACCCCGCTCCTTCATGTGCTCGAAGGCCGGATGGGTCACGAAGAACGCGCCCTTCACGTGGACGTCGAATACCGGCTCGAGCTCGTTCGGGCCGATGTTCAGAAAGGTCCGGTTGCGGATGATCCCGGCGTTGTTGACGAGGATGTCGAGCC
>JAQCHM010000245.1 GCA_027730885.1 Actinomycetota bacterium
TCCCCAGCCCCGTACTCCCCAGCCCCGTTCCCTGAGGCATCGTTCCCTCAGGCACCCTTCTCGCCAGCCTCCTTCCCGCAGGGACAGACCGAAACCGATGACCCGTTCGGCCCAGTCGGCCACCACACCCTGGAGCCGCAGTTCGTGTTGCCGGCAGCGGCCGCACCGGTGCTCCAGTCAACCGTGCCCGCAACCTCCCTCGCTACGCCGCTTCAACCGACGGACGCGACCGACAACCCGGCCATCAGTGCCTCCCCTCCTGTCGTTTCGGCGGAGTTGAGGTCGCCCAGCGCTGACGTCGACGCCAACGGAAACTGGATTCCGCCGCTGCTCCGCGGGATGGCACCCAAGGCAGAGCGCGAACTCGAGACCTTGCCTCGCCGCACCCCACGAGTGGTCGATGACGACTCCGTACCTGCCGCCCTACGCGGCGTTAGTACCTGACGCGGACCAGTGAATGAATTGCTCCCGTCCTGGGCCGGTTGACACGAGCGAGACCGGTACTCCGACCTGCTCCTCCAGGCGACGCAGGTAGTTGGCAGCGGGACGCGGCAGGTGCGAGGGCTCCGTGGCGGCGGTCAGGTCGGTCTTCCAACCCGGGAATTCCTCGTAGATGGGTGTGGCCCGATGCAGCTCGGACTGGTGATAAGGCAGGTGTTCGACTCGCCGACCGTCGATGTCGTAGGCAACACAGAGCTTCACGGTGTCAAAGCTGTCGAGCACATCGAGCTTGGTGATCGCCAACTCGGTCAGTGAATTCAGCCGAACCGCGTGCCGCAACATGACGGCATCGAACCAGCCCGGCCGACGGCGGCGTCCAGTATTCGTGCCGAACTCCCGGCCGATTTCGACCATGCGCTCCCCGTCGGCGTCGAAGAGTTCGGTGGGAAACGGTCCGGCACCGACCCTCGTCACGTAGGCCTTGGCGATACCGAGCACGGAGTCGATGTGCTTGGGGCCGATGCCAGCGCCCGCGCAGGCGCCTCCCGCAATGGGATTGGACGAGGTGACGAAGGGGTAGGTGCCGTGATCGAGATCGAGGAACGTCGCCTGCGCCCCTTCGAACAGCACGTTCTGTCCGGCCTCCAGCGCCTCGTGGATGAGGTTCACCGAGTCCGAGATGTGGGGTCTGAGTGGCTCGAGACATTCGGCAAGCACGCGATCGGCCAGCTGAACCGGGTCGATCGGCAACCGATTGAAGACCTTGGTCAGCACCTTGTTCGCGTGACCGAGGGCGGCGTCGATCTTCGCCCGGAAGATCTCCTCGTCGAGCAGATCCTGCACACGGATACCCAGCCGCATGCTCTTGTCGGCGTAGGCCGGACCGATCCCCCGCTTGGTCGTTCCGAGTTTGGCCTTCCCGAGATGCCGCTCGTGGAGAGCGTCGAGCTGCTGGTGGTACGGCATGATGAGATGCGCGTTGCCCGACACCCTGATCCTGCTGGTGTCGACGCCGCGGCTCTCCAGCATCGCCATCTCCTTGAGCAGAACGAAGGGGTCGACCACGACACCGTTTCCGATGACCGGGACGATGTGCTCGTACAGGACGCCGCTGGGAACCAACTGGAGCGCGAAGCGCTCGCCGTTGACGACCAGCGTGTGACCGGCGTTGTGGCCCCCCTGGTACCGCACGACCATGGCCATTTCCTTGGCGAGGAGGTCGGTGAACTTCCCCTTGCCTTCGTCGCCCCACTGAGTTCCGACCACAATCGTTGCTGGCACGTTGCGCGAGCCTAGCGGTCGGCAATGGCGCATCCCTCGGCCAACGAGTTCAATAGCGTGATGGCACCAACGGTCGAGCAACAGCTCGCAACCATCGACAAGCAGGGCTACACGATCGTCCAGATCGAACCGGAGCTCAATCGACGTCTCGCCGACACGGTCAAACGGCTCGAGGACGAACTGGACGTTCGGCCGAAAATGAATCGTGCCGAGGGCTACAACACCAGACGTATGTACAACCTGCTGGCCAAGGACCGGGCGTTCTGGGAGATGCCGGTCCACGATCAGGTACTCCCACTGGTGACCGGCCTGCTCGACAAGTGGGCGTTGTTGTCGGGAACCACCGCCATGAACATCGGCCCGGGCGAGGATCTCCAGGGCATGCACACCGACGAGGGAAACATCACGTTGCCTCGCCCTCGCGCCGCGATGATGGTCGTCACCATCTGGGCGCTGTCGGACTTCACGGCCGAGAACGGGGCGACGAGATTCGTGCCCGGCAGCCACCGGGCCGACCGAGAACCCCGTCCGGACGAAACCGACGGCGCCATTGCAGCCGAGATGCCGGCCGGCTCGGTCCTCGTCATGCACGGCGGCATGTGGCACTGCGGGGGCCCGAACACCACTGCTGCACAGTGGCGTATGGGAGCCAACATCCAATACTGCGTCGGCTGGATGCGGACCCAGCAGAACCATTACCTGGGCCTTCCGCCAGAGCAGGTGGCCGAGATGCCCAAGCGGCTCCAGCAACTGCTCGGCTACGGCCTCTACCGCGGCGCCATGGGGCACATCGAGGGCCTCAGCCCGGGCGCAGTGATCGGCGCCGAGGCCACCACGCAGCGGGCGTATCAGTACACCGAAACCCGGTCGATCCAGGGCACCAGCGCGTAAGTATGCTGGGCCACTACCGCATCCTCGATCTCGCCGACGACCGCGGCCACATGGCCGGCTACATGCTCGCCCAGCTCGGGGCCGACGTCATCCTGGTAGAACCGGCCGAGGGGCATCGGCACCGCCACCGTGGCCCGCACCTCCGAGGTCAAGAGGAGAGTCCGGATGGTTCGATCGAGTTCTGGTCCTTCAATCGAGGCAAGCGCTCGGTCGTGATCGATGTCGCCGAGGAGATCTACGCGTTGGCCGCAGGAGTCGACGCCGTCATCAGCTCCGGCGTGTTCGAAGTCGACCTCGAACGGCTCAGGCGTGAGAACCCACAGCTCGTCACCGTCGCCATCTCGGCGTTCGGAGACACCGGGCCGAAGTCCGCATGGGCAGCCACCGACCTCACCATCGCCGCGGCGAGCGGCGCGATGTCCCTCACCGGTGACCGGGATCGGCCGCCGGTTCGGATCAGTGAGCCCCAGACCTGGCTGAACGCAGGCGCTGATGCCGCGGGCGCCGCGTTGTTGGCCCTTCACGAACGAAATCGGTCGGGTCGCGGTCAGCACGTGGATGTTTCGGCTCAGCAATCGTTCATCGACTGCACGCAGTTCCAGATGATGACCGCCCTGGTCGGTGCGCCGACACCCGAGCGGCTTCCCGGGGCCGTCAAGCTCGGCGACTTTCTGATCCCTTGGGTTTACGAGTGCGCCGACGGATATGTGACGGTGACCTTCCTGTTCGGCCCGATGATGGGCCCCTTCACCGCTCGCCTCGTCAAGTGGATGCACCACGAAGGTCGATGCGATCAGCCAACCCTGGACAAGGATTGGGTGGATTTCGGTCTGGCCGTGTTCGAGGGTCGGGACACGATCGCGAGCTTCGACTGGGCAGTCGAGCAACTATCGGCATTCGTGCGCACGAAGACCAAAGCCGAGCTGCTCGACCAGGCGCTGACCGACAACCTGTTGATCGCTCCCATCACCACTACCGCCGACGTGCTGGCGTTGCCCCAGCTCGCAGAGCGGAACTACTGGCAAACCATCGACCTTGCCCAACCCTCGCTCGGGCAGGCCCGGTTCACCGGTCCCTTCGCGAAGACCTCAGGGCCGTCGCTCAACGCTTTCCGACTGGCACCCGCGCTTGGACAGCACACCATCGTCGTCAACGAGCAGCTGCGACGGCCACGCCCGGCGCTCGCGCCCCAGACAGGAGCCGACCCGGCCGCTCGGCCTCTCGACGGTGTGAAGATCCTCGACTTCATGTGGGCCTTGGCGGGGCCCGGGGCCACTCGTACCCTCGCCGACCACGGAGCCGCCGTGGTCAAGATAGAGAGCGAGGGCAGGGCCGATGTGCTGCGAGGCGTCAACCCGTTCATCGGCGAGCAGGGAGGCCAGGAGAACGCGCTGCAGTTTCACTCGCTGAACGCGAACAAACTCGGCCTCACGCTCGATCTCTCACTGCCCGAGGCCCGCGATGTCGTCTTCGACCTCGTTCGCTGGTGCGACGTACTCACCGAGTCGTTCTCGCCGAGGGCCATGGCCAAGTGGGGTTTCAGCTACCAAGAACTCAAGAAGATCAACCCGGACCTCGTCATGTTCTCCAGCTGCCTGATGGGTCAGACGGGTCCCATGCGGATGTACGCCGGGTTCGGAACGATGGCGGCCGCGATCGCCGGCTTCTATCCAATCACCGGTTGGCCGGACCGAATCCCCGCCGGCCCGTTCACCGCGTACACCGACTACATCTCGCCGCGGGCCTCGGTTGCGGTGATCCTCGCCGCCCTGGAACACCGCCGGCTGACCGGTGAGGGCCAACACATCGACTTCTCGCAGCTCGAAGCGGCCCTGCAGTACCTGGGTCCGGCGCTCCTAGACCAGGAGGTCAATGGAGTCACCGCCGGCCGCATCGGGAACGCCGATCGCCACCTCGCTCCGCACGGCGTGTTCCCGGCCGCCGGCAACGATCGCTGGGTCGCGCTGGCCTGCGAGAACGACGACCAATGGCGCGCCCTGGCCGAACTCATCGGCGCCATCGACTTGGCCGACCTCGACGTCGCTGCTCGGCGGCTACGCGTCGACGAGATCGACGACCTGATCAGCTCCTGGACGCAAGAACTCGAACCGCGGCTGGCCCAAGAACGCCTCCAGGGTGTCGGCGTTGCGGCCCACATGGTCAACGACGCAGCCGATCTCGTCGCTGACCCGCAGATCCTGCATCGCAATCACTTCCTGTCGGTGCCCCACATCACTCACGGCTCCACCTGGGTCGAGGCCGCCAGTTTCACCCTCTCGCGAACGCCGGCGCGGGTCGAATGGGGCGGACCGATGTTCGGTCAACACAACATGGAGGTACTCGAAGGCCTTCTCGGGTACGACACCGACCGCATCGCCGATCTGGTGATCGCGGGAGCAATAGCGTGAGCCGATTCCACGAGGACCCTGGCTTCTTGACGGGGCGGACCCCGTTCCTGCGTGACCTCCCGGACGACGACTGCCTCCATGTCGTGTTCGTGCGTAGCATCGACGCCCACGCCGAGCTCACGTCCGTGGGCGTGCAGGATGCCCTCGCATCCCCGGGCGTTGTGGCCGTCCTCACAGGCGCCGATCTGTCCCTTGCCCCGTTTCGCTTCTACGACGCCATTCCCGAACCCTTCGCCCGACCTCCCCTGGTCGTCGATCGGATCCGGACGGTTGGCGAGCTCATCGCCGTCGTCGTCGCCGACACGCCAGCCAACGCCCTCGACGCGGCGGAGGCGGTCGAAGTCGACGCCACTCCCCTGCCTGCGCTCCTCACGGCCGACATCGCCATCGGCGGGCCGCCG
>JAQCHM010000246.1 GCA_027730885.1 Actinomycetota bacterium
TCGGCGGCGTCCTGTCCGCTCTCTCGGTACCGCTGGTCACTGCGCTCGGGCCCTCGATGACGAACGATCCGGCCTCGATCGTGGTGCTGGCCGCCCTGTCCTTCCTCGCCCCCACGACCGTCCTCAGCGCCATCAGCCCGATGGTGGCCAAAGCCCGTCTCGCCGATCTCGGAGAAACGGGCAAGGTGATCGGGTCGCTCTCCGCCGCCGGTACGTTCGGGGCGCTCGCCGGCACGTTCGTGACCGGTTTCGTCCTGGTCGCGGCCCTGCCGAGCCGTCCGACGGTCTTGGTGGTCGCTGCGGCGCTCGTGCTCGCCGGCGTCGCGTTCTGGGTCGCCACGCTCCGTGCGTCGCGTGCCCCCCGTCGGGCTGCGGCGGGCACGACCGTGATCTCGCTCGGTCTTGTCGCGTTGAGCGGCCTGTCGCCCGCGTACTGCGACGTCGAATCGGCGTACTCCTGCATACGGATCGTTCCCGACCCCGACCGGGCGAGTGGTCTCAGTCTGTATCTCGCCGACCTCCGCAACTCCTATGTCGATCTCGGCGATCCCACCTACCTCGACTTCCGTTACTTCCGTCTGGCCGCCGACGTCGCCGCTGCACTGCCGGAGGGACCGATCGATGCCTTCCATGTCGGTGGGGCCGGCTTCACCTTCCCCCGGTATCTCGAAGCCACTCGACCGGGATCGGACCAGCTCGTGTTCGAGATCGACGAGGCCCTGGTCGACGTCGCTCGCGATCGGTTGGGTCTCGTCACCGGACCGACGCTCCGCGTGCGCATCGGCGATGCCCGCACCGGCCTCGACGAACTTGCCGACGACGCGTTCGACCTCGTTGTCGGCGACGTCTTCGCCGGCTTCTCCGCGCCATGGCACCTGACGACAGCCGAGGTCCTGGCCGAGTTCGACCGGGCGCTTCGCCCCAGCGGTATCTTCATGGCCAATGTCATCGACGGAGGCCAACACCGCTTCCTCAGAGCCGAACTGGCGACGATGCAGACCGCCTTCGATCACGTTGCGGTCATCGTTCCACCTGGAGGAGCGACGACCCAGCTGTCCAACTACGTCGTCGTCGGGTCGGACGCGCCCCTCCCCGCCTTCGATGTCGACCCCGCGGATGGTCTGTTCCTGAGCGAAACGCTCACCGATGAGTTCATCGCCGATGCCCGGGTTCTGACCGACGACTTCGCACCGGCCGACCAGTTGCTGCAAAGCTCGTGACCATGACTCTCGAAACCCTTGCCTGGGGCTACGGCCTGATCGAAGGTCCCCGCGTCGATGCCGACGACAACCTGTTCTTCAGCGATGTCCAGAACGGCGGTGTGTTCCGACGCGCGCCTGACGGTGAGATCACGATCGCCATCCCCAAGCGGCGAGGCGTCGGAGGTATTGCCCTTCACGCCGACGGTGGCCTGGTCGTCGGCGGGCGCAACATCTGCCACGTCAAGGATGGCGTGACCCGCGTCGTGTTCGAAAACGACGCGTCCGGGTTCAACGACCTCATGGCCGATTCCGAGGGCCGGGTGTATTGCGGCACGCTTCGATCGAACCCCTTCGATCTCGGCGCCGACCGGGCGGCGGGAGAATGCATCCGACTCGAACTCGACGGCACCGCCACCGAGGTCTACGGCGGGGTCGCTCTCACCAACGGCATCGGGTTCTCGCCCGATGGCCGCCAGATCTACCACTCGGACACGGGCAACCATCACCTGATCTGCCACGACATCGTCGACGGCCGCATGGCGAACCGCCGCGCCCTGTTCGAGCGGCCCACCTTCTTCCCCGACGGTCTCGCCGTCGACTCGGCCGGCACCATCTGGGTGGCCGATTTCGGCCGCAGGTGCGTACGCGGCATCTCGCCCGACGGGGAGGAAGTCGGCAGCATCGAAGTCCCGGCGAAAGAGGTCACCAGCTTGTGCTTCGGCGGAACCGACCTTCGTGACCTGTACATCGTCACCGCCGACAACACCGACGACCCGAGCCGCAAGGGCACCGTCTTTCGCACACGTGTCGAAACGCCCGGCCTGGCGAACAACGTCGCACGCGTCTGAGCCGTTTGCGACACTCGCTCCATGAACCCGACCTACACCCCCGAGGCCGAAGCATTCCGGGCCAAGATCCAGAGCTTCCTGAAGGAAAGCCTCCCTGTCGGATGGCAGGGCATGGGCTCCCTGTCCCCCGACGCGCGAGCCGCGTTCGTTGCCGATTGGCGGCCGACGCTGGCTGCCCACAACCTTCGGGCCGTCGCCTGGCCGGTCGAGTACGGCGGGTCCGGTCTCTCTCAACTCGAACGCACCGTTCTGGCCGAGGAGTTCGCCAAGGCCGGCGTCCCCACCGGCGGCGACAATGACGGCTTCTCCATCGGCATGCTCGGCCACACCATCATCGAGTGGGGAACCGAGGAACAGAAGAAGCACTACCTCCCCCGAATCCTCGACGGTACCGACGTGTGGTGCCAGGGCTACAGCGAACCCAACTCCGGATCGGATCTCGCGTCGCTGGCCACCAAGGCCGAACTCGACGGCGACGAGTGGGCCATCAACGGCCAGAAGATCTGGACATCCTCAGGACACAAGGCCAACTGGATCTTCGTGCTGTGCCGCACCGATCCCGGCGTGAAGAAACAGGCCGGCATCTCGTTCCTCCTGTGCCCGCTCGAGCAGAAAGGCGTCGAGGTCCGGGCCATCGTCAACGCCTCACGCCACCACGATTTCAACGAGGTCTTCTTCACCGATGCGCGCACGTCGAAGGAGAACGTCATCGGTGGAGTGAGCAACGGCTGGGCCGTCGCCAACACGCTCTTGGCCTACGAGCGGGGCGACGACGCGACGGTGACGGGCATCCGCTGCGGCGAGGAGCTGAACCGCCTCATCGCGGCGGCTCGGGACAAGGGCAAGCTCGACGATCCGCTCATTCGTCAACGCCTCGCCTGGGCCTACTCCAAGGTGCAGATCATGCGCTACCAGGGCCTGCGGGCAGTCACCAACGCGGTGAACGGCTATCACCAAGGGCCCGAGTCCTCCCTCAACAAGCTGCTGTGGTCGGAGTACCACAAGAAGCTGACCGAGCTCGCCCTCGACATCCTGGGCGCCGACGCATTGGCGCCGTCCGGGCGCGACGCCGCCACCGGTGTCGGATTCGACGACGTCTCGAGCCCGTACTCGTCGCGGGGCCGGGTCACCACCTTCATGGGCGCCCGCCCCGGCACGATCTATTCCGGTAGCTCGGAGATCCAACGCAACATCGTGGGCGAGCGGGTGCTCGGTCTCCCACGCGAGCCGCGCAACGACACCGGACCCTGGAACGAAACCATTCGCAGCTGACGATGGTCAGATGAACCGAGCCGCGTGGGCCAGGCCGGCGCGGATGGTGTCGAGGTCAGCGCTGTTGGTCATGACAATCAGTTGATCGGCGCCGGCTTCGGACCAATCGTCGACGATTCCCTGATCGGCCAGAGCGCTGACATCGACCCGAGGGGCAACGACGAGATCGGCTCGGTTTCGCCCTTCGATCTCCAACGCCTCGATCATGCGCGGCATCCGCCTGCGCAGGCCACCCAGTGACGTGAGCGGATGCCACCCGCGTCCGAACCGAGCGGTGCGGGCCCGGGCCGGCGCGCCTGATCCGCCGATCCACACCTCCAACTCGGTCTGCATCGGCTTGGGCGAGGCGACGGCCTCGTCCATCGAGAAGTGCTCGCCGTGGAACGTCGCCGGGCCCGGGCGCCACAACGCCTGCATCACCTGGATGAACTCGCCGGACCACGGGCCACGGTTGGCGTATCCGACACCGAGCACCTCGTTCTCCTCGGGCAGGCTGCCCACCCCGAGTCCGGCAATCATCCGGCCCCGACTGAGCTGGTCGATGGTCGCCAACGTCTTGGCCAGCACCATCGGATGAAGGTAAGGCAGCACCAACACCGAAGTGCCGAGCCGCACCGTCCACGTCCGGGCCGCGGCCCACGTGAGCACGGTGAGCGCGTCGTAGTACGGTCGATCGGCCAAGCGGTCGGCGATGTATCCGATGTTGATGACATGGTGGTTGACCCACACCGAGTCGAAGCCGCGTTCCTCGGCCTCGACGGCCAGGTCGATGAGCGGCGCCGGGTCGGCAAGCCCGTAGTTGTTGGGTAGGACGAAACCGAACTTCATGGGGACCCTCGATCTGGTAACTGTTCCGGGATTGCTCCCGAGGTTAGTGTCAGCCGATGCTCCCCCTCGACGACGTGACCGTGATCGAAATCGACAACTGGATGGCCTCGCCGTCGGCCGCGGCGATCCTTGCCGACATGGGTGCCGACGTGATCAAGGTCGAGCCGCTCACCGGCGACCCGATGCGAAACAAGATGCGCCCGCCCAAGCTCCCCGACCACCTGAAGGGGTACGACTATCAGTTCGATGTCGACAACCGGGGGAAACGCTCGATCTCGATCGATCTCGAGTCGGCGGACGGTGTGGCCATCGTGCACCGACTCTGCCAGAACGCGCAGGTGTTCATGTGCAATCTGCTGGCCCATCGACAGGTGAAGTTCGGCCTCGATCCGAAGGCGCTGCTGAGCATCAATCCCGGCATCGTCCACGCCACGCTCACGGGCTACGGCACCACCGGCCCCGAGGCCTGGCGCCCGGGCTACGACGTCACGGCCTTCTTCGGACGATCCGGCATCTACGACGCCATGCGCGAGGGCCCGGACGGACCGGTGCCGATGGCCAGACCGGCCCAGGGTGATCACACGACCGGACTGTCGTTCGTAGGGGCCATCCTCGGCGGGCTCCGCCTGGCCGAACGCAGCGGCGTCGGCCAGGTGGTGGAGACGTCGTTGTACGAGACCGCCGTGTGGACCCAGGCGACCGACTATTCGGTGACCGGCATGGACCGGGCGGCCCTTCCCCCGAGGGACCGGCACAACATGATCATCGCCACCTCCAATCGGTTCCCCTGTGGTGACGGCAAGTGGGTAGTGTTCAACATGCCCGAAGAGGCCGCATTCTGGAAGTTGTGCCGGCTCATCGGCAAGGACGAGTGGCTCGAGGATGAGCGCTTCAGCGACATCCGTGGCCGATTCCGGAACATGCCCGAGATCGTCAAGGGCATCGACGCCGCGCTGGCCGCCAAAGGACGCGACGAGTGGGGCGAGATCTTCGACGCCAACGGGATCATCTGGGGCCCAGTCCTCGGCCTGCACGAAGTGGCCGATGATCCCCAGGCCGAAGCGCTCGGCATGTTCCCACCGATCGAGCACCCCGAGATGGGTGTCTACCGATCGGTGGCGATGCCCATGAAGTTCAAGACCGCGGACGTCGGCCCTCGATCACCGGCCCCGCTGCTCGGCGAACACACCCGGTCCGTCCTCGCGCAAGCCGGCATGACCGACGGCGACATCAACGCGCTCTTCGCCGGCGGCGTCGTCCGGTAACGG
>JAQCHM010000247.1 GCA_027730885.1 Actinomycetota bacterium
CGAGGGCCTTCTCCACCATGGTGGCCACGTTTGGCCTCGTAGAGGGTAGGGGGAGGGGCCCGTACCGGATCCGAGGGCCCTAGACACCCTGCCCAGGAACGCGTACGCCTCCTGAATCTGAATCTTTATTTGGGAATGGTTCCCAGGGGCCCCGATGAGACCGAAAAGCCTAGGGAGACCAGAGGGGGGTGGGCTAGATGTTCTCTCTTGCAATTACGTATCCGCCAGGATTCCCGTTCGGCTACCCCATGAGGAACCCACACCATCTTTCGTTTTAGTCAACATTCCAAGGCCCGGACTACGTGGAGGGAGGTGTCCACCACCTTGTGGAGGTCCTCCACCGTCCCCCCGTTGGAGATCCCCCTCCGAGTGTCACGAACTCGTTACACCATGAGCCTGTCGGGGGTGAACCGGGCTCCACGGACACCGGGGGCGATACCTACACCAGAAGGCCAGACGATTAGGAGGACTTCCCGGCGGAACTCGGGATCCAGGGCTAGCCAGGCCTCATCCACCTCCTCGGGGGTTTCAGCATCCGAGGCCCATGCCACGAGGGCGGACGGGTCGGCCTCGGTGGTGGGCCCGAGATCCGCCAGGGTGGCCTCTATGGCCGTCTTACGGGCTACCAGCGGGCCGGTGAGGACACCGAGGAAACCAACATCCACCCGGCCTGCGGCGACCTCCCGGCCTATGGCCTCCACCTTCTCGGTGATCTCGGCCAACTCTCCCCGAAGGGACTCGGCCAGGGCTACGGGCCCGGGGTCCTGGGCGGATCCGAGGGCCACGGCCAAGGCCCTAAGCTCCACCGGGTCAGCGGTCCGGACATAAGAGACCACGAGGCGGCCTAGGGTCCGGTCTAGGGGTCCGGCGGCCACCGAAACTCCCTGGCATAGCCTCCCCGCCATCCCTGAACACCTCATGGTCGGGGTTCCCGTCTTATCGTGTGCCATGGTCCGTCCACACCGTCCACACCGGACCGGACCGCCGGTCAGATGGTGGGTTCGGCCGCCGACACCGGCCCGGGTGTTGACAGGGCGCACGGCTTTGAGCCGTAGCCATAGCTCCCGGCCTAGGAGGGTTTCACCGTGGGCGGCCCGAACCACCCGGGAGACGGAGGTGGAAGACCACGGGACACCGGACCGGGAAGGTACCCCCTCAGAGGTCAGGGTCTCACCGATGGACCTCCAGGACTTCCCGGCCATGGCGTCGGCGGCGATACGAAGGGCTACGGCCCGTTCCGTCTCGTCGACCTCCAGGGTTCCGGCCTCGGTCCGGTGCCACCCGTAGGGGGTATAACCACCGAGGAACCTACCGGCCGCCCGACTCCGGGCCTTCCCAGCCTTGACCCGTTCCGAGAGGCGGCGGGATTCTTCGGCGTAGAGGAGAGCACGGAGGCCGAAACCTAGTTGGTCACCCTGGCGGGTGTCCGTCCCGTCCAAGGTCAGGACGTGCCCACCCTTCTGGAGGATGACCCGAAGGGTGGTCCCGGCGTCCACCTCGTTACGGCCAAGGCGTGACACCTCCCACGAGATGACCACGTCACCGGGGCGAACCTCGGAGAGGAGGTCGGCCAGGGCCGGACGGGACGAAGGGTCGCTATGGACCAGGGACTTGGAGGCGGAAACTCCTTGGCCTTCGTCGAACACCAGGACGGTGGTCAGCCCCTCCAGGGTGGCCCGTTCCCGACACCTCTCGGCCTGCACCTCTAATGACAGGGCCCCCCGGTCTCCGGTATCCGAGGATTTCCGGGTATAGATCAGGGCCCTAGGGGTGGTCTCCGTGGTGGTCACAAGAGTTATGGTACATGCTCAGTTCATCCACATCGTGTCGAACCCCAGGGACTCGGCGACCGGCGCCCAATGCTCCAGGTTCTCGTAACAGGCGATGTAGTCGGCATTGGTGTAGCGACGGTCGGTGGAGGCCGGGCCGGCGAGGCCGGCATCGGTCATCGGAACCGTTCAGTAGAAGTGGACGTCGACCCGCATCAGCGAACGATCACGGCGGTGCCCGATGCCGACACCATCAACATCGGCTGGCCGACCGTTTCGTAGTCGAGATCGGCGTCGATGACGGCGTTGGCTCCGAGGATGGCCTCTCCGGTGACCAGCCCAAGATACTGCACCGAGTTCGCCCCTTGCCGGCTGGACGCGGCCACGCAGACGATCGACTGGTGAGGCGACGCCTGGTGGGGTGAAGGGGAGGTTGATGGTGGCGCGTCGGTCATGTCGGAAGCCTATTGCGGCTTGGGACACCCCGAAGAAGCAGGGGAGTCGCCGTTCAGTCCTGAATGGCGTTGCCGTAGAACTCGTCGGAGGCGGCGAGGAGGGCAGCCAGTTGGACATCGTCCTCGACCAGGAGCCTCCCGGACCAGTAGGCGAGGCCCGAACTGTCGGCGGGCCGTCCGAGCACGTTGTGGTAGACGGTCTGGACCCGTTGTCGACGGGACTCGATCGACTCCCAGAACGCATCGACGACGGACTTGGGGTTCGCTCGACCGCTCGTCAGCTCGGCGATCCAGTAGGCCCATCCTGCGGCATCGGGGTCCCGTCCGAGGATTCGGTTGTAGAGCGCGTCGACGAACCCGGCTGGGGCGCCTCCCGCGGCGGCGTAGGCCTCGGGAGAGCCGTAGATCGAGACGGCAACGTCGCGGGTGCGACCGTCGCTGAGGAGACGGTTGGTCCAGAACACCCGACCGCCGGGATCGGGATCGCGATCGAGGGCGGCTCGGTAGATGTCATCGACGACCCGGCCGGCCCACTCCGGCGACGCCGCCATCTGCCGGGTGACCCCAAGGCGGCCCAAGGCAGAGAGTTGATTGGTCGCGGTCAGGAGCTCGTGGTCGGTGGCGCTGCGGCCGAAGAACAGCTGCGTGAGCGCGTTCGTGTAACGCTGGTCGTCGGTCCAGGCGAACTCGTCGGCGGGGATGAGCGTCAGCGATCCAGCGCCCAAGGGAACGCTGTGAGTCTGTGGTTCGTGACCCGGAACACTTGGCCCGTAATCGACCACGTTCGTCACCTGGTAGTGAATCGACGTGCAGCCCTGAGCATCCACGAGGACGACGTTGTACACGGCGTAGCCCCCGAGGACCCGGCCCGCCTGAACCACCCCTGAGGTCGTCCCCGTGCCGGCATCGCCGACAGCGCTGCCCGTGGTGTGGATGAACTGGCTTTCCAGAGCGTGCAACGGTGAGCCGTTCAGGAAATTGACGACGATCTGGAGCGGCCGCGCACCGCCTGACACACCGACCCGCGTCGTGACCGTCTGGCCGACGGCGCTGACCGAAGCCGACGTTCGTTCGAAGCTGGTCAGCTGGGGGCAGGGCTGGCCGCTGGCAGCACACACCGGCGGAGCCGCGGCTGCCGGAGCAGCCGGGAGCAGAGCGACCAACACCACGGCAACCAAAACTACAGCGACGATGACGAGCGGTCGGCTCCCGCGAAACGACATCGGCCCAAAGTAACGGAGGGACGGATCAGGGTCGGTAGGTGAATGCGCTCGGCCCCGGCTTGAGGGACCGGTACGCAAGACGCACCCATTCGCACAACAGACGCCGGGTGTCGCGGGGATCGATGATTTCCTCCACCTCGAAGTACTCGGCGGCCCGATGGGGTGAGCGAACACGATTCAGGCGCGCGGTGATCTCGGCCAGGAGGCCATCGGGATCGTCGCTCTCGGCCAGCTCGGCCTTGTAGGCCACCTCGATACCGCCCTCGATGGGGAGCGAGCCCCAGTCGCCGGACGGCCAGGCGTAGCGGAAGCCGTGGGTGCCCGGTTTGTAGTTGGCCGCGCCGGCCACCCCGAAGGCCTTTCGGATGACCACGCAGGCGAAGGGCACGGTCGACTGGCCGATGGCGGCCAGGGCGGCCGAGCCGAACCGGATGGTCGCCTCCTCCTCGGAGTCCTTGCCGATGACGAAGCCGGGACAGTCCTCGAAGTGGAGGAGCGGCAGGTGAAAGGTCGAGGCCAGATCGGCGAACCGGATGAGCTTGCGGCTGGCGTCCGCCGTCCAGCCGCCGCCGTAGAAGCGGGGGTCCTCGGCGAAGACAGCGACCGGGTGGCCGTCGAGGTGGGCCAGGCCGGTGATGATGGACTGCCCCCAGTTCCGACCGATTTCGAAGAACGAGTCGAGGTCGACGACGTCGTGGAGGATGCTGCGCATGTCGTAGGCCCCGCGCGGGCTGCGTGGCACCACCGAGATCAGTCGTTCCTCGCGTCGGTCGGAGGGGTCCTCGGACTCGACGACGGGAGGCAGCTCCCACACGTTGGATGGCAGGTAGTAGAGGAACTGGCGGGCCCGGAAGAACGCTTCCTCCTCGGTGTCGACCGCGTCGTCGATGGCCCCGTTTGAGGTGTGCAGGTTGGCGTGGCCAAGCTCTTCCTTGGATACGTCGCCGAGGGCGGCGTGCTTCACCAGGGCCGGACCGGCGATCATCATCTGCGCGGTGTTGCGCACGATGACCGAATAGTGCGAGGTGACCACGCGGGCGGCACCGATGCCGGCGACCGACCCGAGCGCCAACGAGACCGACGGGGCGACGCCGAGATGGTTGACGATAACCTCCCATCCCTTCAGCTCGGGGATATAGGTACGGCCGGCCATCTCGATCGTCTTGACCGAGCCGCCGCCGCCCATGCCGTCGACCAGTCGGATGTGGGGCAGGGCCAACTCGTGGGCGATGCCCTCGGCCTTCGCCCGTTTCCCGGGAATGGTGGCCTCGTTTGAGCCGCCCCGGACGGTGAAGTCGTCGCCCGAGACCACGGCGGGACGACCGTCGATCTCGGCCACGCCGAACAGGAAGTTGGACGGCATGAAGCCCACGAGGTTGCCATCGTCGTCGTACTCGGCAACGCCGGCGGTCTTGCCGATCTCGTGGAACGTGCCCTTGTCGGCGATCTGCTCGAACCGTTCGCGGATGGTGAGCTTGCCGAAGAAGTGCTGGCGCTCGACCTTCTCCTGTCCGCCGAGCTCCTCGGCCATCGCCTCACGGCGACGGAGCTCCTGGATCTCCGGTTCCCAGGTCATGCCGGTCCGGAGAGATCGAGGTCAGCAGCCAACCGTTCACGAAGTCGGCCCAGATGGTCAACCATGGCGTCGACGCTGCGCGACCCGCTCTGGAACATCGCCGTGGCGTTGACGGCTAGCCACTCGAACCCGAGCCCGACGACCTCCGACGCCCGGGCGCTGACGGCGTCGAGGTCCGCGTAGAAGAGTTTTCCCTGCGCGTCGGTGGGGGGCGGCGCCAGCGCCATTTGCATGCCGATCCGTTGCGGGTCGCGCCCGGCAGCCTCGGCCCGTGTCCGGATCTCGGTGACGATCCTGGTGGCGGCGCGACTGCTCATCCCGCTCCCCATCCAGCCGTCGCCGACCGTCGCGACCCGCCGGATCGCGGCGG
>JAQCHM010000248.1 GCA_027730885.1 Actinomycetota bacterium
CCGCCCTCGGCTCCGTCGACGGTGATGAAATCCGGACGGATGCCCGTCGAGCGCATCGCCGCGACGACCTCGAGAAATTCCGATTTGTCGCCGACGCAAAGCTTGAACCCGATGGGCTTGCCGCCCGAAAGGTGTCGCAACCGGGCGACGAAGTGCAGCAGGCCGGCCGGGGAGTCGAACGCGGAGTGCGCAGCGGGGGAGATGACGTCCCGGCCCAGTTCGACGCCGCGGATCCGGGCAATCTCGGGGGTGAGCTTGGCTCCAGGCAAGATGCCGCCGTGGGCCGGTTTTGCGCCCTGGGAGAGCTTGATCTCGATGGCCTTGACTGCCTCCAGAGCGGCCTGTTCGGCGAACATCTCGGGGTCGAATCGCCCGTCGGCCGAACGACAACCGAAGTATCCGGTGCCGATCTGCCAGATGAGATCTGCTCCGCCGGCAAGATGATGGGGGCTGATACCACCCTCGCCGGTGTTGTGGGCGAAACCGCCTCGGGCAGCACCCGTCGACAGGGCCCGTATCGCGGCGTCGCTCAACGCGCCGAAGCTCATGGCCGAGACGTTCAGGATCGACGCCAGGTAGGGCTGGGAGCATTCGGGTCCCCCGATCATGACGCGGTCGGCTCCGGGAGCGGCGTGCTTCGGGTACATCGAGTGGGCCAGGAACTCATAGCCCGGCTGGTAGACGTCCATCTGTGTACCGAAGGGCAGCTTGTCCTGCTGGCCCTTGGCCCGGGAGTAGATGATCTCCCGAGTCGTCCGACTGAAAGGAGCGCCGTTGGTGTTCGACTCGACGAAATACTGTTGGATCTCGGGTCGGAAGCGTTCGGCCAGGAAGCGGCCGTGGCCCATGACCGGGTAGACCCGCAGGAGCGAATGGTTTCGCTGGTAGCAGTCCCGCAGCCCGAGGAGCACAACGGGACCGACGAGGGCCAGCAACCACATCGCCCGTGGCCAGATCTGTCCCAGAATCACGATCGAGGTGGGCGCAGTGGCGGCGAAGATGAGGAAGTGCTGACGGGCGGAGAGGTCGATGCGCCGCGAGCAACTGGAACTCGTGCTCACGGGGAGGCCTCTCGCGACGAACTTCGTCTCATCACCTGCACAATCGACCGCGCGAAGGGCTGTGTGAGAGATCGGACCCCGAACGCGCTGGTAGGCGCGCTAGCGGGCCTGCCATTCGGGAGGTCGTTTCTCGGCGAACGCTCGCGTTCCCTCGACGCTGTCCTCGGTCGTCGCCAGCAGACGGAAGAGGTTCGATTCCAGCCGGAGGCCGTCCGCGAGCGGCATGCTCAATCCCTCGAGGGCGGCCTGTTTGATGGCTCGCACCGCGAGCGGCGCAGCCTCGAGGATCTTGCGAGCCATGGCCTCTGCCGTGGCTTGAAGATCGGCCAGCGGCACGACGCGGTTGACCAGGCCCAGGCGGTGGGCCTCGACGGCATCGATGCGTTCGCCGGTGTACAGCATCCAGAGGGCGTCACCCAGGGGAATGGTTCGTGGCAGCCGCTGGGTGCCGCCACCTCCGGGCAGCAGGCCAAGGCGGACCTCGCCCAAACCGAACTGGGCGGTGTCGGCCGCGACTCGGATATCGCAACCGAGCGCCATCTCGAGACCGCCGCCGTTGCAGTGTCCGTTGACCGCAGCGATGATCGGCTTCCAGACCTCGAGGCCCCGCATCAGATCGGGGCGGTTTGCGGGGTTGAACGCCTCCGCCGGCTCGGGCTTTGCATTGAAGTTCTGTTTGATGTCGCTGCCTGCGCAGAACGCCTTGTCGCCCGCGCCCGTCAGGATGGCGACCCAGGCGTCGTCGTTGTGGGCGAAGTCCTGCCATACCTCCGACAACCGTTGATAGGTCGGGAAGTCGCAGGAGTTGTAGGCGTGCGGCCGATTGATGGTGACGTAGGCGATCCGGTCGCGGATCTCGTAGATGACGGTGTCCATGGTGAGCTCCGTTACCTGAGTTCGGGGCCGAGGGTCGGCCACTGGTCGGGGTCGTGACCGAAGACCAGGGTGGCTCCGGCGGCCTGCTGGGCGCGGAGCCAGTCGAGGACCTTGGCCTGGGCACCCAGGTCGTAGCCGAAGCTGGGCAGCGCGCTGCGTTCCAGGGTGGCCTTGAAGTAACAGGTGTCTGCGCAGAACACGTACTCCGAGTGATCGGTGCGCACCACCATCGACTGGTGGCCGGCGGTGTGGCCGTAGGTGGGCACCAGGCGAACTGAACTATCGCCGAACAGGTCGTGCTCGCCTTCGAGGAGCTGCAGCGGCTGACCCAGGTCGAAGTCGGCCGGGCTGTAAACGTCGCGGGCGATGAGCTTGTCAAGGTGACCCGCATCCCATTCCGGTTTCTGCACGACGAGCGTGGCGTTCGGCAGGGCCTCGTTGCCTCCGCAATGGTCGAAATGGAGATGCGAGTTGATCACGAAGTCCACCGCTGCGGGGTCGACGTCGAGCGCCTCGAGTTGGGGGCCGAGCGCGTCGTTGGCCGCCATGTGAACGTCGAACAGGTCGTTGGAGCTACGCAGGCGAGCGGTGTCGTGGGCCAGTTCCGCGTGCAGGCCGGTGTCGAACACCGCGATGCCCTTTGGGTGCTCGACCACGACGCTCGGGATGGGCAGACGGACCCGGCCCTCGCCCCCCACCATCAGCATGTCGAGCCAGCCGCAAGTCATGAGTCTGATTCGGACGGTCACCGTCCACCTCCTTGGTCTGTCGGTCGGCCCGAACCCTAGCTGCCTCCCGAGGGGCTAGCGTCGAAGACATGACACGTGGACTGCTCGAGGGGTATCGGGTGCTGGATCTCAGCCAGTACATCGCCGGCGCCGGGTGCACGCGCATGCTGGCCGAGCTCGGACCGGAGATCATCAAGGTCGAGCTGGCTCCGGGCGGCGACCCCAGCCGTTTGCTCCCGTGGGTCGCGGACGGCCGCAGCAGTCTGTTCGTCCACCAGAATCGGGGCAAGCAAAGCCTCTGCGTCGACTGGAACACCGAGGAGGGACTTGCGCTGATCAAGGAACTCGTCCCTCATTGCGACGTGGTGGTCGAGAACTTCGGTTTCGACGTGCTCGCCAAGCGCGGGCTCGACTACGACGCGCTCCGCGAACTCAACCCTTCGATCATCATGGTCTCGGTCTCAGCGTTCGGGCGCACGTCACCGTTCTCGGACCGTCCCGGCTTCGACGGGGTGATCCAGGCGTACAGCGGCATGATGCACATGACCGGCGATCCCGATCGCCCGCCATCCGCCGTCGGCTTCGCGATCGTCGACAACACCGCCGCTGTCCACGCCTTCGCCGGGCTCGGCTATGCGCTGTTGCACCGCGAGCGGACCGGCGAGGGCCAACACGTCGATATCGCAATGATCGATTCGATCTTCCATCTCAACGAGACACTCAATCAGGCCGTGGCTTCCGAAGGCGAGTACACGCCGAATCGGATGGGGCGGCATCACCCGCTCGTGTGCCCAACGGGGATCTACGAGCTACCCGAGGGGTTCGGGATATTGATGTGCCTCGACCGCCAGTTCGCCTATCTGGCCAAGGCGATGGATCGCCCCGAACTGCTCGACGACGAGCGGTATGCGACCGGCGCGGCCCGAGCGACCCATCAGGCCACGCTCATCCCGATCATTCAGGAATGGCTGCTCTCGTTCCCCGACAACGAGTCGTTGCTCGCGACGTGTCTGGAGTACCGCATCCCGATCGGGCCTGCGCTGAATCCGCTCGACGCGATCGGGCACCCACACTTCGTGGCCCGGGACATGGTTCGCACCGTGCCCGACCCGGTGCTCGGCGAGGTGACCATCGCCGGCTATCCGTTCAAGATGTCGGCCCAGCCTGATCTCCCGGACATCACTGCACCATTGCTGGGCGAACACAACGAGGCAGTCCTTCGTGACCTGCTCGGCTACACGCCCGAACGCATCGCCCAGCTCACCTCCGGGGGCGTGTTGATCAGCGGCGATCGCTGATGCCCGAGCCATCGGTCACCGACCTCGGTCCTCCTTGTTTCCGAGTCCTGGTTCGACTGCCGGATCGGCCGGGGGCCTTGGGTTCTGCCGCATCGCGCATCGGCGCGTTGCAGGGCGATGTCATCGGATTCGAGATCGTGGAACGAGGGCTCGAATGGGCGATCGACGAGTTCGTCGTCACGTTCCCGCCCGATGTTCCCCTCGACCTGCTGACGCGCGAGTTGACCGATGATGGGGCGACCATCCTCGGCATCACGCCGATGCACGATGCTCCGATCGACGCCGTCATCAGTGGGCTGCAGGCCGCAACCGAATTGCTCAGCTCGTCGGACCGGACATCGGTGTTGGCCGCGTTGTCCGGCGAATCGGCACGACTGCTCCGCGCCGACTGGGCCGTGGTCATGGCGGCCGACGAGCCGCCACCGAGGCCGGGGCCCGGCGAGTCGCAGCTCACTCGGTCGCTGTCCAACGACCAGTCACTGGTGGTCGGCCGTCGCATGCCCTTCAGCGAGGGCGACGCAGAGCGGTTGGCTGCGTTGGTCGAGCTCGGTGAGGTCGTGCTTGGTCGCCTCGGATCCTAGGCTCGGTCGGTGGGCAAGCGTCTCTTCCTGATCGACACCGACACGGCATCCGACGACGCAGTCGCCATGGCCATGGCCCTGCGAGATCCCGAGATCGACGTGCTGGCCTTCACCGTCGTCGCCGGCAACGTCCCACTCGACCAGGCGGTGCAGAACGCTCTCTACACGGTGCAGCTTTGCGGTTCGGATGTTCCGGTGTTCGCCGGCGCCGACGGCCCCATGCTGCGAGAGCTGGTCACCGCTCAGAACGTGCACGGCCAAGACGGCATGGGAGACATCGGGTTGCCGCTTCGCGGTCGGGTCCCGGCTCCCGGCTGGGCACCACAGGTCCTGGTCGACACGATCCTCGCCCATCCCGGCGAAGTCACGCTCGTTGCTCTGGGGCCGCTCACCAACCTGGCCATCGCCTTGCTGTGGAATCCCGAGATCGCCGTCGCGGTTCGGCGGGTCGTCGTGATGGGCGGCACGGGGATGAACGGTCCGGGCAACGTCTCGCCGTCTGCCGAGTTCAACTTCTGGGTCGACCCCGAAGCGGTGCGGGTCGTACTTCGGTCGGGGATGCCCCTCGAGTTCGTCGGCTGGGACATCTCCATCGCGTCGGCTGTCGTCACCGCACAACGAGCGCTGGCCCTGCGGGATCGACACGCTCCTCTGCTCGAATTCGCGCTCGACATCCAGTCGGTGCTCGCCGACTACGTCGACACCGAGACCGAACTCGCCGGTCCCGACCTACCGGATCCCATCGCCATGGCCCACGCCATCGAGCCCGGTCCGGCGACCGTCCGTAGAGTCCATGTCGACATCGCCATTGGTCCCGACCC